>NZ_DDDQ01000167.1:0-21145 GCF_002336325.1 Roseivirga sp. UBA1976
GGATCTTAAAAGAGGTATCGACAAAGCCGTTGCTACTGTAGTATCTGAGCTAAAAGCCCAGTCTAAAGAAATAAAAGACTCTAAAGAGATCAAACAAGTAGGTACTATCTCTGCCAACAACGATGAGGAAATCGGTCAAATGATTGCCGATGCCATGGAAAAAGTTGGTAAAGATGGTGTAATCACTGTTGAAGAAGCAAGAGGTACTGAAACTGAAGTAAAAACAGTGGAAGGTATGCAATTCGACAGAGGTTATCTTTCTCCATACTTTGTGACTAACACAGAGAAAATGGAAGCTGAGTTGGAGAACCCATACATCTTGATCTACGACAAGAAGATTTCTTCAATGAAAGAATTGCTTCCTGTGCTTGAGCCCGTAGCCCAGTCAGGCAAGCCATTGTTGATCATTGCAGAAGATGTAGACGGTGAAGCTCTTGCTACCCTTGTTGTAAACAAAATCAGAGGTTCACTGAAAATTGCTGCCGTGAAAGCTCCAGGCTTTGGCGACAGAAGAAAAGCGATGTTGGAAGACATTGCCGTTCTAACCGGTGGTACTGTAATTTCTGAAGAAAGAGGTTACAAGCTGGAAAACGCTACCATTGAGTACCTTGGTACTGCAGAGAAAGTGAACATCGACAAAGACAACACCACTATTGTAAATGGTGCTGGCGATCCTGCTCACATCGAAGCCAGAGTTAAAGAAATCCAGACTCAGATCGAAAACACTACTTCTGACTACGACAGAGAGAAATTGCAAGAAAGACTTGCTAAGCTTTCTGGTGGTGTGGCTATACTTTACATTGGTGCCGCTACTGAGGTAGAAATGAAGGAGAAGAAAGACAGAGTAGACGATGCATTGCACGCTACCAGAGCTGCCGTACAAGAAGGTGTGGTTGCCGGTGGTGGTGTAGCTTTGATTAGAGCTGCTGCTGCTTTGGATAAAGTAAAAGTGGATAACGAAGATCAAGCTACTGGTGTAAACATCATCAGAATGGCTGTAGAAGCTCCGTTGAGAACTATCGTGGCCAACGCTGGTGGCGAAGGCTCTGTAGTAGTAAACGAAGTGAAAAATGGTAAGGCTGACTACGGTTACAACGCCAGAGAAGATAAATACGAAAACCTTATTGCTGCCGGTGTAATCGATCCTACAAAAGTTACCCGCCTGGCCCTTGAGAACGCTGCTTCTATTGCTTCTCTCCTATTGACTACCGAGTGTGTGGTAGCAGAGGAGCCAGAAAAAGAAGGAGCTGCTCCAATGCCTCCAATGGGTGGCGGAGGAATGGGCGGCATGATGTAATCGCCTGTTAGTACTTAGATATTAGTACATAGAATAAATAGATAAAAGCCTCGGTACAATTGCCGGGGCTTTTTCGTTTTATCTGTCCCATCCTGATAAGTTGACACAAAGTCGACAATTACTTTATATACATCTTTGAGGGATACATGTAACGAGAGTAAATAGCACAAGACAAGTTATAATTTTATAGGGTTACTCATTTAGATCGCATTTGTTAGATCCGGTATACAAGCCACAAGCTGTGTCCTCACAGTGTCTTTTAACAACCATTTGTGAAGACACAAATAGAAGCAAGGTTCAGAAATCCACTTCTTGAGACTTAAGTGGGTAACCCTATAATTTTAATAAAACCATTCGGTAAGAAATATACCGGGCTTAACCTCTTTGTATATCCTTGTTCTTGTCGTACTGTCTTGATTAAAGAAGTAACCAAAGGCATAACTTCTGCCCCTGTAAAAATTCACAAAACCTCCCTCCTCTGTGGTCATAAAACTTAAGTTGTATTTACTCACTATTCTCAGTACGACATCAAGTTCTGTGGGGCTGGAGTCTAAATATTCGAAAAGTGAAGGATCTAAATCTCTAATATTCCGTACTTGCAACCTCACTCGCCAGTTACTATCAAGGACTTGTATATTTTCACCCTCTTCAATAATTAACTTATTAAGTTCAAACCTGGCCTTCTCACTCTCCTCTACTCCAATATATACTTTACCAAAAAAACCCGGCTTATAATCTTCAGACCTTAGCCAAAGTTCCAGGCCTTGTCCATTAATTGTGTTGGAAATCCGATCTAGTCTTTCATACCTACTCTGAACAAAGAGCAGCACGGTGCTTATCCCCGACTCTTCATAAAACTCCAAAGCACCTGTATCAAAAAACTCCTTCTCTCGTTTCTCATCGATATACGGAAATACAATTATTTCCAAAACCAAATAAACGACAACTAAGAGAACTAATAAGCCTAAAATGAGATATTTAAACCACCCCTTGTCTCTGAGTGATCTGAACCGAATCTTTTGATATTCCTTGGATACATTGAGTTTGCCGGCCTTATGAGGTACTTGCTTCCGGAACTTCTTGATCCGTTCAAAAGATTTTTTTGGTTTACGTTTATAAACATCCTTACGCATTCCAAAACCCATGTACCCCATAGCAATCAACTGATTTATGGATTAGAAGTTAACCATTTACGGTTTACAAACGGATAAAGAATAGGTATTTAATTTGAACTAAATACTTCTGATGCTGAATTATGGAATAGGATTACTTAAAGCATAGAGAAGTAAACAGACCACTTGAGCGTCAAGCTAAGTCTTCACAGCGTACTTCATTTGTGAAGACACAATTGGTAGCAAAAATGTTAAAACTCAGGCCTTGAGACTTAAGTGGGTAACCCTATAATGAAAACAGAATAATCGACAAGCAAATGGATATTGCCCCATTGATAGATTACATGCAAAAGTTTGTAGAACTAGAGCCGCAAGAGGTAGAAATCATTCAAAAACACACCTCCTTAAGAAATTATCTCAAAGGACAGTTTGTGGTGCAACAAGGCGATGTATGCCGACACGAAAGTTTTGTGGTTGAAGGCTGTCTGCGCACATTCTATGTTGATGAAAAAGGCCAGGAGCATACCGTTATGTTTGCCATTGAAAACTGGTGGACAGCCGACCTCGGGAGCTTTCTCACACAAACTCCTGCACACTATAACGTGCAATGCCTTGAAAACACAAAGGTTATTCAATTTTCCCATACCAACCTCGAAAACCTATACTTGCAGGTTCCTAAAATGGAACGTTTCTTTCGAATCATCTTGCAGCGTGCCTATGTGGCCTCCGAAAGGCGCTTAGTAAGGAGCTATAGTCTCACAGCCAAAGGGCGTTACCTCAAATTCAGACAAGACTACCCCCTCATTGAGCAGCGTGTACCTCAATACATGATTGCCAGTTACCTGGGCATTACCAAAGAATTTTTGAGTAAAATC
The DNA here is from genome assembly GCF_002336325.1 of Roseivirga sp. UBA1976. Taxonomy (NCBI): domain Bacteria; kingdom Pseudomonadati; phylum Bacteroidota; class Cytophagia; order Cytophagales; family Roseivirgaceae; genus Roseivirga; species Roseivirga sp. UBA1976. The sequence goes on from NZ_DDDQ01000167.1 coordinate 3,285, forward strand.
AGGAATCAGCTCATTCTGGAACAGTAAGACTTAGATTAAACTAGTTTAACCTTCTTTTCTAATCTAGTTTAATGCCTTGTCATGCCCCCGGGCAGAACTTTGTTGCCTAACAAAATCAATAAAATTATGGCAACATTACTAGATAAAATCAGCGATTTAAACGACCTGGTACTCCAAGGCAAAGCCATGGAAGCCTTTGAGAAATACTACCACGAAGACGTGGTAATGCAAGAAAATGACCTTCCTCCCACGGTGGGCAAAGCAGCCAACAGAACAAGAGAAGAAGAGTTCTTTGCCAACATTACTGAGTTTAGAGGGGCTAAACCCCTTAAGGTAACGGTGGGTGAAGGAGTGAGCATGGTAGAATGGCACTACGACTATACCCACAAAGAATGGGGCGTAAGAAACTATACCCAGGTTTCTGTTCAGGAGTGGAAAGATGGACAGATTATTAGAGAAAAATTCTATTACGCCAACTAAACCCACTACTTATGAAAAGAAGAATAAAACTACTTTTGATTGCACAGTGCCTTGTAGCGATTCAATATACCCAGGCACAAACTACGGAATGGCAGATAGACCCTACCCATTCTTCCATTGGCTTTTCCATTGACCATCTGGTAATATCAGAAACCGTGGGCCAATTCGATAGCTATACCGCATCGATAAGAGCCGACAAAGAAGATTTTACAGATGCCAAATTTGAGGTGGTCATTCAAACGAAGAGTATTAATACGGCCAACGAAGAGCGCGACAACCACCTGAGAAGCGAAGACTTCTTTAATGCCGCACAATTCCCTACCATAACCTTTAAAGGCGAAAAGTTTGAGAAAGTAAATCAAAATAAATACAAGGTTAGTGGATGGCTCACTATGCATGGCATTACCAAAAAAGTAGTCTTTGAAGGACAGTTTGGTGGTATTGTGGCCGACCCATGGGGAGGCACACGTGCAGGACTTAAGCTCTGGGGCGAAATTGACCGATACGATTACGGACTAAAATACAATTCGTTTCTTGAGGCAGGAGGGCTTTCGATTGGCAGAGAGGTGCGCATAGAATGTCGAATAGAGCTCATCAAGAAAACCTGAGCAGCCAAGGCACAAACAGGAAACTTGTTGTTGTCTAATCCAAAAGGGTGCAGAAAACTCAAGAGCACGGCTCATGCTTTTGGTTTCTGCACCCTTGCTCTACTCATAAGCCGGGCATAAACCTGGTGAAACGCCCCCATCTATTCTGACTTAACAATCAGAGATTTCTATCACAACATACATGCATATACAACTATTTGTTATAACTTTGCGCCATGAGCAATTCGGCATTACCAAATTTTGAAACCATACAGCCCCACCTTTGCCTGAATTCCAAAGTAAGGAGACTTCACAAGCTTATGGATGCTATCTATCAACAGGAGTTGGCGCAGTTTGGTCTTAAAGGCAGTATGCTCTCTATTCTGTTTGTCATTGGAAAAAAACCGGGCATTAGCCAGCGCCAAATTGCAGATTATCTGGTCTTAGACCAGTCAACCATAAGCAGAGACATTAAGAAACTCCTTGGTAACGGATGGATTAGCCTACAAAAAAGTGAGGACGATCCACGGGCCAGCGAGCTCTCTATCAGCGAATCGGGCCTGAATCTACTGGAAAAGATAGCACCGGTCTGGTCTAAAGTGCATGAAAAGATGGCAGCCCACTTGGGCAACTATCAAATTCAGGCACTAGACGGAATCATTGAATCTGTAAAGAAATTCAATTCTTAAATTTTTATATAAATACTTGTATATACATCTATGGAAACACCAACTTACCTCCAAATCGGATTTGTTCTAATTACCGTAGTAACGGTATTTCTATTTCTCAAATCCGTAGCTTTTAAGCGTCCTGCAATCCTTATAGTTTTAGTACTCCTTGCGGTGCAGTCAATTCTTTCACTATCCGGTTTCTTTCTGGCAACCGACTCTCTGCCACCTCGGTTTCTGGCGGTGCTACTACCCAGCGTTATAGCCGTAATTCTGGCCTTTACTACCCAGCGGGGTAAAACCGTGTTAGACGCTGTAAATCCGGAAACCTATACCTACCTCTTTACCATACGGGTAGCCGTTGAGTTTGTAATTCTGGGCCTGGTTATACACAAGGCCATGCCGGAGTCTATGTCGTTCGAAGGTCGAAATTTTGATATACTGTCAGGTCTATCTGCGCCTTTCATTGCTTATTATGGTTTCCGCAAAAAACGGATAGGCACAAAAGTACTGATGGCATGGAATATTGTAGCCCTTTTGTTGGTCATACAGGTAGTAACTACCGGAATACTTTCTATCCCTTCCCCCATACAACAACTCTCGTTCGATCAACCCAACCTGGCAGTACTTTACTTTCCCTATGTGCTGCTTCCCGGCATTGTAGTTCCAATAGTAATTTTTGGTCATCTGGCCATTCTCAGAAAGCTCACCAGGTCAAAATAAGTCATATATGCTACCGGAAGTATTCATCATAGAAGCCAAGCGAACACCCATTGGGGGTTTTCTGGGGGCTTTGTCGGCAATGACAGCTATAGATTTAGGGGCTGAAGTGACCAACTCGTTATTCCACTCACAGGCCGAACTCAAACAACAGGTACAAAGCCTTTTTATGGGCAATGTACTCTCTGCCAATCTGGGGCAGGCTCCTGCACGGCAAGTAGCATTGGCTTCCGGATTGCCACAAACTACCCGCACTACAACCATCAATAAGGTATGTGCTTCCGGCATGAAGGCCATACACCTGGCAGCTCAGGAAATTCAGTTGGGCATAAGTCAACTCGTGGTAGCAGTTGGGGCCGAAAGCATGAGCAATGTACCGTTCTATGCTCCCTTACGCTCCGGCCACAAGTTTGGCCACTTCTCTTTTACTGACGGTCTTTTAAAAGATGGGTTGACAGACGCCTACCATGGCTACCACATGGGGAATGCGGCAGAAACAACAGTAAGAAAGTATGGCATTAGCCGTCCTGCTCAGGATAGATACGCCATAGCATCATACCAAAAAGCTCTAAGTGCTACAAAGTCGGGAAAGTTCAACCGGGAAATTGTAGCTATTGATCCAATTCCCGGAAAGGGTAAAGACCCTGTGACCAGCGATGAAGATATCTTTAAACTTAAAGAAGAAAAAGTAGCTCAGTTGCGAGCTACGTTCGAAGAAAATGGCACCATTACCGCTGCCAATGCCAGTAACCTTAATGATGGTGCTGCAGCTTTGCTTCTGGCTTCTGCCCAAGTGGTAGAGGAGTATGGACTAAAACCTATTGGTAAACTCGTGGCTTATGCCGATGCCGAGCAAGCACCTGAAGATTTTTCCACAAGCCCTGCCCTGGCCATTCAACAGATACTGACACAAAAACAACTCTCCATTGGCGATATCGACTTTTTTGAGATTAATGAAGCTTATGCTTCTGTTGTTTTAGCTAACGCCCAAATTCTAGACATCCCGGAGCGTAAAATTAACCGGTATGGAGGAGCGATAGCTCTCGGCCATCCATTGGGAGCCTCAGGGGCCCGAATAGCCACCACCCTCCTCTCGGTTTTAAAGCAAGAGGCTGGCCACCGGGGCATAGCCGCCATTTGCAACGGTGGAGGCGGTGCCTCAGCCATTTTAATAGAAACCCTATAGATAAATATGAACAAAGCACTTGAATTTTTGCGCCAACAGGTAGGCCAGAAAGCCCAAAACTCACCATCACCGTTAATGCGGTGGTTCAATCCTACCCTATTGCATGTGGCAGAAGGAGAAGCCCATTTTCAGTACCTGATAAGAGCCGAAATGACCAACCCAATGGGCATATTGCACGGAGGCATGTCGGCCGCCATTATAGACGATGTAATCGGCTGTGCTGTATTCTCACTGGGCGAGCCGGAGTTTTACAATACACTCAGCAACACTATTGAATATATGAGTGCGGCCGCAGTAAATGACCACATTATTGCAGAAGCCATTATAGACAAGAAAGGTAATCAGCTTATTCACGCCCAATGTGTTCTCTGGAACGAGCAGCGAAGCAGAGCCATTACCAAAGGACGTTCTATACTCTTAAAAACCTCACAAAAAAAATAGAAGAAAGACTCGGCAGGTATGCATCATTTTAAAACATGTTCGTCTGATACGGCAAAAGAAAGCATTAATGGTCACGACAAAACCAATTAAAATGAAGATACTCTATATTTTTCCTCATCCCGATGACGAATCTTTTGGTCCGGCTGGAGCCATACACCAACAGGTTTCCGGAGGCCATGAGGTGCACTTACTTACACTCACTAAGGGAGGCGCCACTCAGGTACGCCATGAACTAGGACTCAACGTAGACCAAATGGGCGAAGTGAGGTATAAAGAAATGCTCAAGGTTAAAGAGAGTCTAAAGCTAAGCTCCATGGAGGTACTCGATTATCCAGACAGCGGGCTTAAAGAACTTGACCCAAGGATTTTGGAGAAAGAAGTGAGCCGTTACATAGAAAAAATTGAGCCTCATGTGGTAGTTACCTACCCGGTACATGGTGCCAGCGGCTTTCACGATCATATTGTGACTCATGCCGTGGTAAAACGAGTCTTCTTACAAATGCGTGATAGAGGGGCTCATTACTTAAAGCGTCTGGCCTTTTTCACCATGCCAGACTCCGGTGAACCCACCTTTATGAGTAATGGCTGGCCCCGGCTTAAGCTAACTGAAGAGGCACTGATTGATGTAGTTGTACCACTAGCCAATGAAGACGTGGAGGCCATGAAAAATGCCCTCCTTTGTTACGATACCTATCAGGAAATGGTAGAAAAAACCGGGGTAATAGAAAAAATTGGAAGGAAGGTAAATTTCGAATTGGCCTTTGAAGACTTTAGCCCTCCTCTTACAGACATTACTGCACAGGTTAAAAACTAAACTCATTCCAGATACCTAAGTATTTATATCAATTGTACATCAGCTACCTCAAAATAGGTGATGAAAAACATGAAACAAACGCCATCCCCATGAAACATAAAACCGTTAAAACCAGTCAAAACTCATGCTGCTCTTCGGCTTCTCCAAAGAGCAAGCAATCACCGTCCGAACCCTGCTGTGCTCCGCCAAAAGACGGAAGCCCATGTTGCGATCCGGTTCAAAGTCGTTCTAAAAATCAGGCACATTTTGCCTGCTGTTAGTTCAAAAAACCATACTATGGCAAAGAATCAAGAGAATTTGCTTAATACCAGTGCTCTGGCACACTCGCTATATTCAGACATACTGCGCTTTGTAAAAAGCAAGGTGAATCAGACAGAAGACGCAGAAGACCTCACACAAGAGGTCTTCTGTAAAATTGCAGAAAGCAACCTGGAAGAGATTAGCCATGTGAAAGCCTGGATTTATACCGTTGCCCGAAACACTGTGATTGATTATTACAGAAGCAAGAAGCACATCACCAGTCCATTACCGGAAAACGAACTGCCAGATTTTCCGGTGGAAGCCGATGAGGCCTCTTTCGATCACCTGAACCGATGCATCAGACCATTTATGGAGCAGTTACCGACCGATCTTCGAAACATCATGGTCTGGTCAGAATTAGAGGGCAAGCCACAAAAAACAATTGCCGAACAACTGGGAATGAACTACGTGACGCTCAGATCCAAGATACAACGCGGCAGAAAGAAGCTCGGAAAAATGATCAGCCAATGTTGTCAGGCGGGAGTCCCTCAAAAAATCACTGAAATTTCAACACCGTCCAGTTGCCAATGTTAAACCATGTGTACCTTCCATGAAAAAGTATGCGCTTGCAGGGCTTTTTGCTCCACTGCTCTTCTTAGTCACTTACCTAACTCTTTCGACCTTAAGGCCTGAATACAGCCACCTGACCAAAGCCATTAGTGAATTGGGCGATGTAGACGCTCCCTATAAATGGTGGTGGAACATTTTTGGTTATGGCCTCACCGGCCTGCTTATAGCCCTGTTTGCCCTTGGACTTTACCGGCACATAAAAGGACAAAGTACTGCCAAAATAGTATTGGTGAGTCTAGCTCTTTCCGGTATACTGATGACCTTTTCCGGTATTTTTCCGGGCGATTTTGAAGAGCGTTCCTCAGCTACCATGCTACTGCACACTGTGGGTAGTATAGGTAGCTTTATTGCTTTTATGATTGCCGCCTTCACCCTGCCCATTGTTTTAAAAAAGCATTACTACTGGAAAAAGGCCACTGGCCCATCGCTGGCACTGGCCTGGCTCTCCATACTCAGCGGTTTTCTTAGAAGTGGCGATATGCCCGGCCTGGGACAGCGCCTAGGGTTTACATTTTATTTTTTATGGATAGCCTATCTGGCTATAAAAGCATTGAAAGCCCCTCTTCCGGGTGAACCAAATGCTATAGAAAATCATTCACAACAAAACTCTACTAATGAACTTTAACGAAATTGCTCTATCCAAAGGCTTTGAATTGCTTCAACCCTCTACCCCGGGAGGCGCCTATCAATCGGTGAATATCCGTGGAAACATAATATACCTTGCCATTCAATTTCCTATTAAAGATGGGGAATACCTTTTTCAGGGAAGGCTGGGCAAAGAGCTTTCTACAGCAGATGGTTATAAAGCGATACAACTGGCCGCCCTCAACGCTGTTTCGCAGCTTCATTATAAAGTGGGCATAGACAGACTGGAAGGTATCAACCACATAGACGCATACTTTCAGGCTTCTGAAACTTGGGATGATGGTCCTAAAGTTGTGGATGGTGCTTCTGAATTGTTACTAACTCTGCTGGGAACAAAAGGAACTCACTCAAGAGCCATTTTTGGAGTACATCACTTGCCCAGGAATTTCTCTGTGGGCCTAACACTAACCGCAACCCTAAATCGCTAGGCTCCTATGATTCCACTTATCGTGCTATTAGGGTCGTTTCTACTGCTCGCCCTCGGGTTAAAAAGGGTAAAGAATAATTGGAGACTCCGCACCTCCGGCCGGTGGGCCATGGCTGCCATGCTTGTCTTTTCGGCCATAGGCCATTTTCTTTTTCCCTCGGGAATGGCCCAAATGATTCCTGACTTTTTACCGGCCAGAAAGCTGTTGGTTTACCTTACCGGTGCACTTGAGGTTGTATTTGCTCTGGGCCTTTTAAGCCGAAAATATGCTAAAACTACCGGCTGGTTGCTTATTGCCTTTTTGCTTCTGGTATTGCCGGCCAACATAAACGCAGCCATGCAAGGGTTAAACTATCAAACCGGAGCATTGGATGGTCCCGGAATAAACTACCTATGGTTCAGAATTCCGCTTCAACTCTTTTTTATTGTTTGGATTTACCTTTCGGCCTGCAAAAGCAAATGAACAACTATCAGCAATTACTCTTTCCCTATGCATATAACATTTTGGGTTCTGTAGAAGATGCCAAAGATGCCATTCAAGATGTGGTTACTAAGCTCAGTAGTGCCCGGGGGCAATATCCTGATAGTAAAAACTATCTTATAAAATCGGTGATTAACCGTTCCATCAACATCAAGGAACAAAAGCTTAAAAATGAACAGCTTAACAATCAGTTGCCCGAACCTTATGTGTTGGCTTCAGCCGAAGAAACAGTAAATAATCAACAGGTTTTGTCGTATGCCATGCTTACGCTACTCAACCACCTCACGGCTAAAGAAAGGGCTGTATTCATACTGAAAGAAGCTTTTGGCTATAAGCATGAAGAAACGGCTGAGCTTTTGGGGCAAAGTACTGAAAACACTCGACAGCTCTTAAGCAGGGCTAAAAAGAAACTCTCCGGCCTGAGGCAAAAACATGCCGTTAAACCTGTGAAACTACCGGGAACGGAGGCCATTCTGGCCCATTACCTCACCGCCATTCGAAACAAAGACCTGAAAGCATTGGAGCAGGTACTCAAAGAAGACATAGGATTCAGGGCCGATGGTGGTTCCGGACTTAAAGTTCTGGCCCGGGTGGCTCAAGGTGCGCAAGAGGTGGCGCAACTGCTGTTTACGGTCTATGAACGATTTCTCAAAGAGTGCACCATTACTCCAACCGTAGTCAATCACTTTCCTGCCCTTCTCTATTGGACCCCTTCTAACCTAAAACTTTGCCAGGTATTTGAAATCAATAGGTTTGGGCAGATTGAGCACCTTTACCATGTTCTCGACCCTGAAAAACTTAGCAACCTTCGTTTAGCTGTGCAAGAGCCTTAGCGTGAGGACAAAATAAGAGGGCATCTCAAAAGTATTAAAACTCGTCAATCTGAACTTGTTTACCGACAGACAGGCAAGTTTAGGGCAAGGCTGACCTGGCTTTTGAAACACCCTCTTTCGATTGCTGAACTATCAAGTAGAAATTAACCCAAGGAAATCTGCTGTTGTACCATGTAAGGTTGATTGTAATGTCTTTTACCTGTGGCCTTGTACAGGGCATTGGCAACCGCAGCAAACACAGGCGGAAAGGGAGGTTCTCCCAGGCCTGTAGGTGCAATATCATTTTTAACAAAATGCACATCAATAGTTTCAGGAGCTTCGCTATGCCGAATCATTCGGTACCTATTAAAGTTATTCTGTTCAGTTGCCCCGTTGTTGAAGGTTAAATAACTGTAAAGTGAATGACCTATGCCATCTACTACGGCTCCTTCAACCATATTAGTGGCCGCCAATGGGTTTATTACGATTCCGCAGTCTACCGCACAAGTTACCTTCTTAACTCTCGGTTCGCCTCCTTCCATTTCTACATCGAGTACGTGAGCTACATAGCTATTATGACAGAAATAGGCAGAAACACCTCGCGATACTCCTTCTTCCGGCTGATCCCAATTAGACTTTTCCCTAACCAGCTCCAATACCCCTGCATACCGATCGGCCTCATAGTCGTTTCTATCGCCAACAGGGTTTTCTCTAGCCCTTTTTAATAATTCTAACCTAAACTCAATGGGATCTTTACCTGCCGCTTCAGCTACTTCGTCTAAAAACGACTGCTCTGCACCGGCAATAAAATTAGACCGCGGAGCCCGGAAAGCTCCCACCGTTATGTTCGAATCGATTTGCCACGATTCCGCCAGATAGTTTTCCACTGCTCCGGCAGGAAACCTGTTGGCATGTAGCGGACTCTCAGGAATACCTCCGGCCTTGGCATGAAAGGCAATGAGGTTATTGTTTTCATCCAAGGCAGCTCTGTAGGTGGCATGGTAAGACGGACGATAAATTCCATTGGTCATATCGTCTTCCCGGGTATACACCAGTTTTACGGGGGCCTTCATGTGTCGGGAAATTAAAGCAGCTTCTACTACATAATGGTCATAGGCCCTTCTGCCAAAACCACCTCCCATTCGGGTCATCTTAATATCTACTTTTTCCAATGGTACGCCCAGGCGATTGGCCACAGCCTGTTCAGCAAATTCAGGAGCTTGCAACGGACCTGCCAGATGAACCATATCATCGGTAACACGGGCGAAAAAATTCATCGGTTCCATGGCATTGTGCGCCAAAAAAGGTGCAGTATAGGTACGCTCAATTACCTTCGCAGCTTTTTTGAATGCCGCCTCCGGATTACCATCTCTCCTTTCTATTCTGCCGGGCCTGGCAGCCATTTGCTGCATGAGTCTGTAATGATCTGTACTGTTTTCGAGACCCGCAGGAACGGTAACCTGTTGGGTTCCTCCAAACCCAGCGGTGGTAATCTGTGTAGCCGGACTCTGTTCCCACTCCACTCTCACTGCCTTTTTGGCCTGCATTACTTCCCATGTGGTATTTCCAACCACTACCACTGTTTCAGTAAAAGCATCGGTGCTAAAGTACCCTCTGGGCTCATCGTTGGGAAAAGAAGTAATGGTAAATACCTCTTTAATTCCGCTCATCTGTTTGGCAGTGGTGGCATCAAAAGATTTCAATCGCATACCAAAGGCTGGCGGGTGTATAATCATGGCTATGAGCATGCCTTCCTCTTCGTAGTCTATCCCAAACATGGGCTTACCGGTCACAATATCTTTTCCTCTTACATTTTTTCGAGCTGTACCCACCAGTGTAAGCTCAGATGGTTTTTTGAGTTCGAGCGTTTCGGGTATTTCTATACCCACCGCCAGAGAAGCCATTTCGCCATAGCCTGCAGAGTTTCCACTGGCCACATGAGAAAGCACTCCTTCTTTGGTTGTAATATCGCTTGCAGAAACGCCCCATTGTTTTGCAGCAGCCTCTTTTAACATATACTTAGCTGCGGCTCCGGCTTCTCTTAGCCCGTTTACCCATCCCTGCCTTACGGACTGACTACCTCCGGCAAACTGTCTTGTAAATACATCGGTATTAAACTTGGCCTGTTCTACAATTACTTTATTCCAATCTACATCCAGTTCTTCGCCAATAATCATTGGTAGTGAGGTGGTTACATTTTGGCCGAACTCCGGATTAGGAGCCATAATAGTTACCAGTCCATTATCTCCAATTTTTAAAAACCCGTTCAGTTCAAACCACTCCTCAGGCAAGCCCAGGGCCTCCTCACGTTTAGAGTTGCAGCTAACCAACCAGCTAAAACTGATCATCAAGCCTCCTCCGGCCAATGCTGAAGATTTCAAAAAATTTCTGCGGCTTAGTTTCGATTCTTTTCTACTCATCTTTTTGGCATTAAAGGGTTGCTGCTTTTTTTACGGCCTGTTTTATTCTTAGGTAGGTACCACAACGGCACAGATTACCATTGAGAGAAGAAGCAATTTGCTCATCGGTAGGGTTTGGGTTGGCCTCTAGCAGAGCTGCGGCACTCATCATTTGTCCCGGCTGACAATAACCACATTGGGCCACATCTAATTCAACCCAGGCTTTTTGTACCGGGTGATCTCCATTTTCAGAAAGTCCCTCAATGGTTGTGATTGGCTGATTACCAATTGCCGAGACGGGTATGGAACACGAACGAACGGCCGTTCCATTGAGGTGCACTGTGCAAGCTCCGCACTGAGCAATTCCACAGCCGTATTTGGTTCCTTTTAAACTGAGGTGGTCACGCAACACCCATAGCAATGGGGTATTTGGGTCTACGTCTACCGCTCGGTTTTCGCCATTAATTTGTAATTGAAAACTAGCCATATATAATTCTTATGATGGTTTTAAGATGCAGTATACCTTCATTAAGGTAATTAAACTTAAGCATTTCAAACAGGCACTTACGAAAATCAAACAGTATCGATGAAGGATTGATTTTTCAGGACAAACATCAACCTGAAGTCTACGAAAAATAGCCTGCAACTATTTATGGGTTCTAAGAAACGACAATCAATAAGCTGACAACCCAGCCAGACCATCAAAAACTTACGAGTTTCTAAACTTCAATGGGCTTAACTCCTGATGCTTTTTAAAGGAGTTATTGAAGTGAGTCACTTCCTTGAAGCCTAGTGAATAGGAAATTTCGGAAACCGACCATGAGGTTTGCTTTAGCAGCACCCTTGCCTCTTGCATAATGCGCTCGGTAATGAGCTGCGTGGTGGTTTTCTCCGTGGTTTCTTTGACGGCCCGGTTGAGATGATTTACATGCACATTCAGTTGCCTGGCAAACTCAGAGGCAGAGCGCATGGCCACATACTGATTGGGCTCATCGAGCGGAAACTGTCTCTCTAAAAGCTCCATAAAAAGCATGGCAATTCTTCGGGAAGCGTTTACAGGCCGCGCATCTAACTGTTCCGATGGCTGGAGTTTGAGCGCATAATGGAGTAGCTCAAAAATCTGATTTCGCACCAGATCGTATTTGTATTTATACTCCGAATTAAACTCCTCCTCCATTCTATTGAATACAGCCCGTACCTCAGCCGCCTGAGCCTCTGAGAGCTCGAACACATGTGTGCCATTGGGTTGGTACACCTCGTAGTCCTGAAAATGCCCGAATTGGTGAAAAAAATCGGCACTAAAGATGCAATAGGTGCATTCTTCCATGGGTTCAATATGCTCCCATTTGTAAGGAATCTTGGGGTTAGAGAAAGACAATGCATAGTTTTTCACCTCAAAAACCTTATCGGCATAGTGTACCCTACTATGCCCTTTCATGAGCAGCACCTTATAGAAATCGCGCCTCCTGTAAGGCACGCTTTCAAAACCACAAAAGTCCGGTTTTAACCTAAAAAGATTGAAGTGCCCAATGTCTTTCCTAATTTGCTCAGGCACCCACTGAAACTTTCTTTTGTAAAACTCTTCTAACGATTCCGCACTTTTCATGACTAGAAATTTATAATATTCAAACCATTCTGACCAACTGCTGAGCATCTCATTTCTCTTTTTGGAGGATAGTTCTAAAACTGTAAATCAAGCTCAGGTTCCAACCGAAAGTCTTGTAGCCAATTGAGACATTCCCATTGAAATGAATTGGGCCAACACCTCCCTCTTTGGTTTGACTCATTGAGAGGCTAACAAAGCCCATGAGAAAAAACACCATGAGCATCCGGTCTTTGACGAGTTTCATTTTAGCAGCCTTTGGCCTACAAAACTCTAGGTTCTGTTGCCCACCTGTCTAACAAAGTTCAAAGCAAAACTTACGAATTTCAAACAGCCCGCTTTGTAAAAGCAGAAAGAGGCATTCTGGCTAACAGGAAAGTCTTCCAATCAGCCCCTACAATTTTTATAAGTATTGTCACACTTTCTGCTCCTCAACTGTAGTAATGAAAAAACATAATCATGAAAGCAAGAATAGCACAAAACGAAATCGACAATTCCATTTTTGCCGGCCTTATTAAAACAGATAGCATTCTGTACAAGTCTGGTATTGATCACAAACTGCTGGAGCTCATAAAGCTAAGAGTTGCCCAGATAAACAGTTGTGCCTACTGCCTGGACATGCACTATAAAGAAGCCGAACATTTGGGAGAAACACCACAAAGGCTCTATTCGCTATCGGCCTGGAGGGAAACCCCATACTACTCCGAACTGGAACAAGCCGTGTTGGCCTACACCGAAGCTATCACCAATGTAAATCGGGCACATTTTGAGCCTGAATTAATGGCTGCCCTGGAGAAGTACTTTAACAAAGATCAAATTGCCCTGATTACTCTGGCCATTTCCCAAATCAATACCTGGACACGCCTGAACATTGCTTTTGGTACTGTACCAGGAGGCTATGTAGTTGGTCAATATGCCTAAAATTTACATTCCGGAAGTTGCTCTGCTGCCAGGCTGCTCTATCCCTCTTCTAGCCTGCGGCACGAGCAGCTCCGGTTGGCTAAATCTCAGATAGCAATCCTACTTTTTTTTAACCCGTTCATTCGCCACTCGGCAAAATTATACACCCATGACCTGATTTATTTGGATTGGAATACTAAAAAACCATATTTTAATTCTACCAAATTTTTCCTTGCATGTCGAACTTATCAGAATGGTGGAATGCATTAGATACAATCCACAAAATTTACTGGGGCCTGGCAATTCCCTTCACCCTCATTTTCCTTATCCAAATGGTACTCACTTTTATTGGCGGAGAAATCGAGGTAGACGGGGATGCCGACTTTGATGTTGAAAGCGACAGTGGAGCAGGCTTCCAATTTTTTACCCTAAAGAACTTTATAGGCTTCTTTACTATCTTTTCCTGGTCAGGCATTGCCTCGCTCGATTCCGGTTATAGCATTGCAACCACCCTCATCGTATCGACCATTGCAGGGCTTTTAATGATGACCCTAATGGCTAGTCTCTTCTATTTCTTTAGTAAACTAACAGATAGTGGCACCCTCAATATCAATAACGCCAAAGGGGCTGTGGCCGAAGTTTACATGCGCATACACGGCAGTCGTGGCAATATTGGTAAAGTACTTGTAAAAGTGCAGGGCTCTCTAAGAGAGTTAGAAGCCATAACCGATGACCCTGAAGACTTACCCACCGGAGCGGTGGTTAATGTAAAAGAGGTCATAAATGACAATATTCTTCTCGTCTCTAAACACTAATTCAACACATATGAATGAATCATTTATCATCATTATTGCCGTTGCGGTAATCTTCGTATTCGTAATGCTCATCGGCATCTTCAGGAGGTACAAAAGGTGCCCCTCCGATAGAGTATTGGTAGTCTATGGAAAAGTTGGCGGACAAAAAGGAAGCGAATCAGGTCGTTCCGCCAAGTGTATTCATGGAGGTGCCGCCTTTATCTGGCCAATTATTCAGGATTACTCCTTTTTAGACCTGACCCCTATCTCCATAGAAGTAAACCTGACCAACGCCTTGAGCCGTCAGAACATTCGAGTGGATGTACCCTCTCGGTTTACAGTGGGTATTTCTACCGAAGAAGGCATAATGAACAATGCTGCCGAAAGACTTTTGGGTCTTTCTCAACAAAATATTCATGACCTCGCCAAAGACATCATTTTTGGTCAGCTAAGGTTGGTAGTAGCCACAATGGATATTGAGGAAATTAACAGCAACAGAGATAAATTTCTGGCCAATGTAGCCTCTAATGTTGAGGCCGAATTGAAAAAAATCGGTCTTAAACTTATCAACGTAAACGTGACCGACATTAAAGATGAGTCGGGCTATATTGAAGCACTTGGTAAAGAGGCTGCTGCCAAAGCCATTAACGATGCCATTAAAAGTGTAGCCGAAAAAGACAGAGACGGGCAAATTGGGCAGGCCAATGCCTTACAAGACCAACGCACCCAAGTAGCCGCAGCCAATGCCAAAGCCGTAGAAGGTGAAAACCTGGCTAAAATTAAAGTAGCTCAATCCGATGCCTCCCGTATTGAAAAAGAAGCAGAAGCAAAGAGGATTTCTACCGCAGCTGAGAAAGTACAGGCTGCAAAAGCCCTGGAAGAGGCCTATGCGGCAGAAAAAGAAGCCGAAATTGCTCGTGCCCAACGCGACAAGTCTACTCAAACAGCCGATGTGGTGGTACCTGCCGAAATAGACAAGCAACGGGTAGAAATTGCGGCTGAAGCAGAAGCAGAAATGATTAGAAGAAAAGCCAAAGGTGAAGCTGACGCTATATTGTACATGAAGCAAGCCGAAGCAAAAGGTATTTACGAAGTACTCACCAAACAGGCTCAAGGTCTTGAGCAGATAGTGAAAGCAGCCGGAAATGACTCCAAAAATGCTGTTCTGCTGTTGGTGGCCGATAAATTACCGGAGCTTGTTCGCTTGCAAACTGAAGCCATTAAAAACATTAAGATTGATAAAATCACTGTGTGGGACAATGGCAGCGGCAATGGCCCTGAAAACAAAACGTCTACCGCTAATTTTATCTCAGGCCTGTATAAATCCGTACCTCCACTACAAGAAATGTTCAATATGGCGGGTATGGAACTCCCTGAATACCTGAAAGGTAAGTCGACCGATGAGATTCAGGAAATGGCCGAAAAAGTAAAGGGTGAGACCAAACCAGATAAAAGCAAAGGGCAATAGCCTTTTGACAAGATAAACGCCTTAGCCCCCTTCGGTGACTGATGGTTACCGAAGGGGTATTTATTTTATAGGATTACTTATGTAAGAAGCATGACGCATATTTCAACACCTCACCACCATTTATCTCTTTGTAAATGGCTTCTATAAGGTGCTGTAAAGACACCGTTTGTAGTTCAAGTGGTCTATACGGCTTTGTGCTCTAAATGAGTAACCCTTTTTTTATACCAATTACCAAAACAAGCTCATGGCTCCTTCTCTTACCCAAACGAATTCTTCTCACCCTCACTTTGTAGCGTTGGTTAAACTGCTCGATCAGGAGTTGGCCGAACGCGATGGTGATGAACATGCTTTTTATGCCCGGTTCAACAGCATAGATTCCTTAAAGCACTGTCTGGTGGCCTACCTTAGTCATCAACCCGTAGCATGTGGAGCCTTTAAGGCCCATAGTTCCCCATGCACAGTTGAAATAAAACGGATGTATGTAGCCGAAGAACACCGTGGTAAAGGAATTGCCGGGCTTGTATTAAAAGGTCTGGAAGACTGGGCGCACAACCTGGGCTTTACTTCAGCAATACTAGAAACGGGCAAAAGGCAACATGAAGCGGTTGCACTCTATACTAAAAACGGGTATGGCCGAATACCCAACTACGGACAATACGAAGGAGTGACCAACAGCCTGTGCTTCCGCAAAGAACTATCTTCCTCTTTAAAATAATTTTACCTTAACAGCAGTATGTAAAGCCTTTGCTACATTGCAACCATGTTGCATAAGAATGCCAAAATTATTCCGGCCATTGCTACCATTGCCATGTGCTTGTTCATGCAGTCTTGTGCATCTTTATTCAACAGCCGCTACAGTACCGTAACCATTGAGACTTCAGAACCCGCCAATTTTATTATAGATGAAGACACACTCATTAACAAAATGCCGGGGCCATTTACAACCGTATTCGAAAACACCACACAACCACTTTCCATTGGCTTCTTCAATGAGCAGCACCAAACCAGAATCTCTATTCTACCGGTAAGGTCTAAACTGTACTACCTGAATCTGTTTTCGCCATACGCTCTAGGCTTTCTGGTAGATGAACTAAACACTAAAAAGTGGGAGTACCCAAGGCGTGTATATGTCGATTTGGCCGGAGGGTTCTACACTCCCTACCTACCGGCCGACAGTGCCCTGCTCATCAGTCGGCCTAATCGCATCGCGCTAACCCCTCTGTCGCCAGTTGGAGGGCAGCATCCGGGCCTGGAAGTTTCCTACCAGCACATGCTTTCTATAAAGCACTCTTTGCAGTTTACCTACAAGCACTTTATTCCCTTTAATAGCGAACTTGCCAGAAAAGCCAGTGGTTTTGCGGCTACAACAGAAGTAAAACGCTTTTACAGAAACACGCGAAACAGCCGGTTTTACCTTAGTCTGGGTTATGAATACCTGAACAAAACGAGCGAAGCCAGCCTTTCATTCACCCAACCTGATAGTCAGGGCGATATTGTGGTGTGGCAGCTCACACAAATTAAAAAGCAGTTTCACTCCCTTACACCCCGCTGGGGTATAGAGTATAGCCTTGGCAAACGGCTGATACTCGATGGGTTTGCTGGCTTTGGAGCCCGTATTAGAAATGTAGAGCACATAAACCCTCCTGAAAATCTGGAGCACTTTAATGCCCAATGGGAATGGATCAACTACAACTTTGCTTCGAACAGACAGGTAAAAAACCAGTGGGCGCTGAATCTTGATCTGAACCTGAAAATTGCCTGGCTTTTCTAAAGCTGGCATCCTCACATTATCATATTTTCATTATATTCCATTTGCCAAACTCTTGACTTATGACGCGCAGATTTTCCTCGCCACTGGAGGCTTTTAACCATTGGGTTGAGAGCATTCCCAATGAAGTATTCCTGAGACAACCCGTTAACAGGAAGTTTGTTGAATTCACGTTTGCCGAAAGTAATGACCAGATTCTCCGCATGGTCTCTGCCCTACACAATCTGGGCATTCAGCCCGGTGACCACGTGGCTTTGCTTTCCAAAAACTGTGCTCATTGGATTATGGCCGACCTCGCCATAATGGCGGCAGGCTGTATTTCAATACCCATTTACCCCACACTTGGTGCCGAATCCATTCACGAAATTCTCGATCATAGTGAGTCGAAAGCAATCATTGTTGGTAAACTGGACGATTATGCCAGTCAAAAAGCCGGAATCCCCGACATATTGACTATTGGCATTGAAATGTACGGCACTATGGAGCATCATACCTGGGAGCGGCTTATTGCTCAGCACGAACCAAGTACCACTGTACATGAACAAACTAGCGATGAACTAATGACCATTATGTATACCTCAGGAACCACCGGCCAGCCTAAAGGAGTTATGCATACGGTTGGAGCTTTTGCACAGCTCATCAACACGGCCATCGATGTCATTCACTTACCGGAGCGTCCCAGGCACTTTTCGTACCTGCCTATGACTCATATAGCCGAGAGAGCCGGCATAGAGCTGTCGTCTGTTTTTCGTGGGGCCATTGTAAGCTTCCCCGAATCGCTCGAAACATTCGCTGAAG
>NZ_DDDQ01000142.1:0-12841 GCF_002336325.1 Roseivirga sp. UBA1976
TTCGTACATCGAACTCAGGTTATTCAGGTCGCATAGAAATAAATAGATCACCTGGGCAACAAGCGGTGTCTTCATAGTGCTTTATAGGAGCCATTTGTGAAGACACAAGTGGTGGCGAAATGTCGAAACATACGCCCTGCGACTTAAGTAAGTAACCCTAAAAAATTAGTATCCCAAGGTTTTAAGCATCGACTCCTCTTTTTGCTCTTCAGCAAACACACGAGTAACAATATTGCCGTTTTCATCATGGTCTACCAACACGTGCTTGGGCGCAGGAATGAGGCAATGCTGAATGCCTCCATAGCCGCCCAGCGACTCTTGATACGCTCCCGTGTGGAAAAAGCCAACGTATAGGTTTTCATCTTCTTCAATAAGAGGCATAAATACCTCAGAGGTATGGGCTTCTGAATTGTAGTAGTCCATACTGTCGCAGGTCAGGCCGCCCATATTCACTTTGTGGAAGGGGTGATCCCATTTGTTGATCGCCAGTAAAATATACTTTTGATTGAGGCCCCAGGCATCGGGCAAATGAGTGATAAATGAGCCGTCAATCATGTACCAAAGCTCTTTATCGTTTTGTAGTTTTTGATCGAGTACGGAATAGATATGAGCACCACTTTCGCCCACCGTAAAGCTTCCGAATTCAGTGACTATATTTGGTACCGGCACATTGCTTTTGTTGCAGATCCACTGAATATTCTCTACAATCTGCTCGACCATATATTCGTAGTCATACTCAAAGGCCAGAGAGGTTTTTATGGGGAATCCGCCACCAATATCTACCGTATCCAGCGTAGGGCAAATCTTCTTTAATTCGCAGTATTTGTACATAAACCGGCTTAGCTCACTCCAGTAGTAGGCCGTATCTTTAATGCCTGTATTAATAAAGAAATGGAGCATTTTTAGTGTGGCCTGCGAGCCTTCTATTTGTTCTCTGTACAAGTCTTTAATATCGCTGTAGCGAATTCCCAAACGGGAGGTGTAAAACTCAAAGTTAGGTTCCTCATCGGCTGCCACCCGAATCCCCACTTTAAAATCGCCCTTAATGTTCTCCTTGTAAAAGTCTAGTTCATTAAGGTTGTCCAGAATAGGTACACAGTTTTTAAAGCCATCGTTAATGAGTTCGCTAATATATTGGGTGTACAACGGACGCTTGAAACCATTGCAAATCACCAATATATCCTTATCGATTTTTCCCTTCTTGTGAAGGCTCCTGACAATGGGAATATCAAAGGCTGAGGAAGTTTCAATTTGGCAACCATTCTTAATGGTTTCGTCCAACACAAAGCTAAAGTGCGAAGATTTGGTACAGTAGCAGTAGGTATAGGTACCCTGATACTTATTTTTCTTTATAGCTTTTTCGAACCACTTTTTGGCCAGTTGAATGTTCTGAGAAATTTTAGGCAGATAGGTAATTCTCAGAGGAGTGCCATGTTCTCTAATAATCTCTTTGAGAGGTATGTCATGAAACTCCAGATACTTGCCGTTTACTTTAAATTCTTTGGTAGGAAAATCAAAGGTCTGGTCAATTAGATCGTAGTAACTCTTCATTGATAAAACTCTGTGTAAAGACGAAGCACAAATATTGCAACAAATTACGAGATGCAAAGATGTGCGAAATTAAAAAAGCACTAAGATTTTCTCAGGCGTTAAAATACAAGGTCAAAGTTAACCGAAATGCACAGAAATTAGCATTTTTGCATAAAACTGAATACTATAGCATTATGTCCAATTCACCCATTTCAGCATTTATAGAAAAACACTACCGCCACTTCAATGCCGCAGCTCTGGTAGATGCCGCCAAAGGCTATCAACTGCACTTGGCCGAAGGAGGTAAAATGATGGTTACACTGGCAGGAGCCATGAGTACCGCTGAACTAGGGCTAAGTCTGGCTGAAATGATCAGGCAAGACAAAATAGATATTATATCCTGCACAGGGGCCAACCTGGAAGAAGATATTATGAACCTGGTGGCTCACTCGCACTACAAAAGAGTGCCCAATTACAGAGACTTGACCCCTCAGGAAGAATGGGATCTTTTAGAACAAGGTCTGAACCGGGTAACCGATACCTGCATACCGGAAGAAGAGGCTTTCAGAAGGCTTCAGAAGCATATTCACTACCAGTGGAAGAAAGCTGAAGATGCCGGAGAGCGCTACTTCCCACATGAATACATGTATAAAATGTTGTTGTCGGGCGATTTGGAGCAATACTATGAGATAGACCCAAAAAACAGTTGGATGCTGGCTGCAGCCGAAAAAAACCTACCCATTGTTGTGCCCGGTTGGGAAGACTCTACCATGGGGAACATCTTTGCTTCTTACTGTATAAAAGGAGAACTAAAGGCTTCTACCATGAAATCAGGTATCGAATATATGGTGTGGTTGGCCGACTGGTATAAAAACAACTCAGAAGGTAAAGGAGTAGGCTTTTTCCAGATTGGTGGAGGAATTGCCGGTGACTTCCCCATATGTGTTGTGCCAATGATGTATCAAGATTTGGAGATGCACGATATACCTTTCTGGAGCTATTTCTGCCAAATTTCAGATTCAACCACCAGTTATGGTTCTTACTCCGGTGCCGTGCCTAACGAAAAAATCACCTGGGGTAAGCTCGATATCGATACCCCCAAGTTTGTGGTAGAGTCAGATGCCACCATTGTGGCTCCACTTATGTTTGCCTACATATTGGGTTGGTAACTTTCATAAAACCATGAGAAAGATAAGGCTAGTCGAAGTTCGTTCCGAAATTGCCGCAGGCACTCGCGGAGCGAGCATGGGCATTGATGCCATGAAAATCGCGAGTATCAAGCGGCACTCCGATTTTTTTATGCGCTTTGAACCGGTGAGCATACAAGATGAAAACCGTTTGCTTTTTCGCGAACCACAGTATGCTTTTGCCAAGTATGCCGAAGGAGTATATACCATGGTAAACCGGGTATGCCAGAACATTGCCGACTTAAGAACTGAGGGGCTATTTCCTATTGTGTTGGCCGGAGACCACTCTACGGCAGCAGGCACTATTTGTGGCATTAAAAAAGCACACCCCGAAAAGAGACTTGGAGTTATTTGGATAGACGCCCATGCCGATTTTCATTCGCCATATACCACACCATCGGGCAATATGCATGGAATGCCCCTGGCAATGGTTACTGCTACCGACAATGAGGAGTGCGAGAGCAATGATGTGGAAGAAGAGACTGAAGCCATTTGGGAGCGGATAAAGCAAATAGGAGCCAACGGACCCAAAATAAGCCCTTCTGATATTGTATATATAGGCGTACGAGATACGGAAAAAGCCGAAGACCACCTGATTGAAAAATTTGGCATAAAGAACTTTACGACCGAAGAGCTAAACGACAAAGGAGTGGTTACCGTGGCCAAAGAGGCTCTTCAACTCCTCAAAGATTGTGATCAAATCTACATTTCTTTCGATGTAGACAGTCTGGATACATCCGTTTCTACCGGCACAGGAACCCCTGTGCCCAATGGGCTCACCAAAGAGCAGGCTTTTGAGCTAAATCAGGAGTTGATTAAAGATAAAAGGGTTTGTTGTTGGGAAATTGTAGAGGTGAACCCAACTTTGGACACTGAAAACAAAATGGCCGAAATAGCATTCGAGATTTTAGAGGCCACAACCGATTCGCTGATAGAGAATTTCTAACTAATGGAGCAAGCAATTAAGCAGGGCATAGCTGAGGCACTCGAAACACTGTATTCACACCAACTGGCGACTGAAGATATAGCTCTTCAGCCGACCCGTAAAGAGTTTGAAGGTACCTACACCTACATTACCTTTCCGCTGAGCAGAGTGTCTCGAAAAGGACCGGAAGAAACTGGAAATGAAATTGGAGAATACCTGGTAAAGCATTGCAAGGCAGTTTCTGCCTACAATACCGTTAAAGGGTTTCTGAATATATCTGTTTCTGAGAGTTCTCAGGTACAGCAATTTGCAGCCATGTTCAATGGCCAAAGCCCTACAGATTCGCCTGTCTTCCACATGCCTCCAACAGGTAAAACTGTGGTTGTAGAGTACTCTTCGCCCAATACCAACAAGCCTTTGCACTTAGGGCATTTGCGCAATAATTTTTTGGGTAACTCGGTAGCGCGTATACTGGAAGCAGCCGGAAATAAGGTGGCTAAAGTACAGATTATCAACGATCGTGGAATCCACATCTGTAAGTCTATGCTCGCCTGGCAAAAGTTTGGCAATGGCGAGACCCCTGAATCCTCAGGTATAAAAGGAGATCACTTAGTGGGCAAATACTACGTGGAGTTCGATAAAGCCTATAAAGCTGAAGTGGCTGAGTTGGTAGCCGGTGGAATGGACAAAGAGCAGGCAGAGAAGGAAGCTCCTATATTGCTCGAGGCTCAGGAAATGCTACGTAAGTGGGAAGAGAAAGACCCGGAGGTGTATGCCTTGTGGGAAACCATGAACGGCTGGGTGTATAGCGGGTTCAATGCCACTTATGAGCGAATGGGAGTAGATTTTGACAAACTCTACTACGAGAGCGATACCTACCTTATTGGTCGCGACAGAGTGATGGAAGGGCTGGAGAAGGGAGTCTTCTTTAAAAAAGAAGACGGCTCAGTGTGGGTAGACCTTACGGATGAGGGGCTTGATGAAAAGCTATTGCTTAGAAAAGACGGTACTTCCGTGTACATGACCCAGGATATTGGTACCGCATTAATGCGATTTGACGATTTTCCGGGACTAAGCCAGCTCATATACACAGTGGGCAATGAGCAAGAATATCACTTCAAAGTACTCTTCCTTATTCTCAAAAAACTTGGCTATGAATGGGCCGAGGCCTGTTACCATTTGTCTTACGGTATGGTAGACTTACCAACCGGCAAAATGAAGTCGAGAGAAGGCACCGTTGTAGATGCCGATGACCTGATTCAGGAAATGGTAGATACGGCAAAGGCTCGTACAGAAGAACTCGGTAAAATAGATGGCTTTACAGAAGAGCAAGCGGCCGAGCTGTATGAGAAACTAGGGCTTGGTGCCGTAAAATACTATCTAATGAAGGTAGACCCGCGCAAGCGCATGCTCTTTAACCCGGAAGAGTCCATTGAGTTTCAGGGCAATACCGGACCCTTCATCCAATACACCTATGCACGAATTAGTGCCATTCTGCGTAAGGCCTCTCAACTGGGGGTGTCCATGCAGAATATAGACTACGATGGGGTCAAAGAAATTCACCAAACAGAGAAAGACCTGATCTTTGCCATAGGGCAGTTTAAGGAAAAATTGCAACAGGCGGCCGATGCATATTCTCCGGCCGTAATGGCTCAGTATGTCTATGATATGGCCAAAGACTATAACCGCTTCTATACCGAACTCTCCATTTTTAATGAAGACGATGAAACTCTAATGCAGTTTAGGGTAGCTCTTTCTGCACTTACCGCAGAAACAATAAAAAGAAGCATGGGGTTATTGGGTATTGAAGTGCCTGAAAGAATGTAGTGTAGGAGGGAAGGTCCTGAGCTGCAAAGGATAGGCTTCAGTATCATAAAGACTACCACTATGAAGTACCTGAGTATAATATGGATCGTTTTACTGCTCCTAAAACCAACTGATATGACGTTTTACGACTTTGAACTAAAAGGAATAGATGGTAAAAAGGTTGACCTGAATGCATATAAGGGCAAGAAGGTTCTGGTGGTCAATGTAGCCTCGCGCTGTGGTTATACGCCCCAATACGAAGACCTGCAACAGTTGCATGAGCAATTTGGAAATAAGCTGGTGGTACTGGGCTTTCCGGCCAATGATTTTGGCGGACAGGAACCGGGCAGCAACGAAGACATAGTGGAGTTTTGCCAGACCAACTATGGGGTTAGCTTCCAACTATTTGAGAAGATTTCGGTAACCGGTAAAGACCGGCACCCACTCTATGAGTGGCTGGAAAAGCAAAGTGGTAAAGCACCCAACTGGAATTTCTGCAAATACCTGATTAGTGAAAAAGGTGAAGTACTGGCCTTTTACCCATCGGCTGTAAATCCACTTGACGAACAAATTACTTCTAAGCTGTAGGCATGAAAAAATGGCTCCAGGCATTCAGGCTTAGAACACTTCCTTTGGCGCTGGCATCCATAGGTATGGGAGCATTTTTAGCAGCCGCCTCTGGGCATTTCAATGCGTTAATATTTAGCCTTTGTGCGCTCACCACCATTCTGCTACAAATACTTTCTAATCTGGCTAACGACTATGGAGATACCGTACATGGTGCGGATGGAGCCGAAAGAACGGGGCCCAGTAGAGCGGTGCAAAGTGGCCTGATTAGTCAGAGGGCTATGCTACGGGCTATCATCGTTTTTTCTGTGTTGTCTTTGGCCAGTGGAGTGGCATTGGTCTATGTGGCTTTTGGAAGTTTCGGAGAGTTTTTCTGGTATTTTATGGGCCTTGGAGGCCTGTGTATTTTGGCGGCTATCACCTATACGGCTGGTAAAAGGCCCTATGGCTACGCAGGTCTGGGCGACATTAGCGTACTCATATTCTTTGGCTTTGTAGCGGTACTTGGGAGTGCCTTTTTGTACGAACAGCGCATTAACTGGAACTATATTCTGCCCGCACTAAGCGTAGGATTCTTTTCTGTAGCTGTGCTCAACGTCAACAATATTCGCGATATCGATTCAGACCGAAAGGCTGGTAAAAAGTCTGTTCCGGTACGCCTGGGGCGCAAAGCAGCAGTAACTTATCATAAGCTACTGCTAGGGCTTGGCTTGGTGTTTTCTCTGGTTTATGTGGCCACATATTTTGCTGCACCGCAGCAATTGTTGTTTGTGTTGGTGGCCCCTCTGTTGCTTATGAATGCCAGAGCAGTCAGTACCAAAACAGCATCCGAGCAACTAGATCCCTATCTGAAACAGATGGCTTTGAGTACTTTACTCTTTGTGCTACTGTTTGGCTTGGGGCAGCTGCTGTAAAGACAGTTGGTTTAAGTTTTGGTAATCCGGCCTCTCCTCGTTAATTTTAGGTGTTTCCACAGCGTATATGAGCACCAGAAAATCTTCCCAAATAGACCTTCAATGCCAGTTTTGTCAATCAAGAGGAGAGTCTCATTTTTCTGAATTGCCCGAAGACGATCTGGAAGTACTCTCTTCTCACAAGTCTTGTGTGGCCTATAAGAAGGGCCAAACCCTGTTCTATGAAGGAACACGGCCTATGGGCATTTTCTGCATTAATCATGGCAAGGTGAAGGTGTTTAAAATGGGTTCGAATGGGAAAGAGCAAATTCTGTTTATTGCTAAACCCGGAGACTTTCTGGGCTACCGCTCCTTGTTGAGCGAGGAATTTTACGGAGCCAGTGCTACTGTATTGGAGCAGGCAGCTATTTGTTTTATTCCCAAGAGCGATTTCTTCACCATCTTAAACCGCAACCCCGCATTCTTTCAAAAGCTTATGAAAGCAGTGTGTAAGGAATTGGGAGTAATGGAAGAAAAAATGGCTCAGTTGGCTCAGAAATCCGTTCGAGAACGTCTGGCAGCGACCATCATTATGCTCAAAGAAACCTATGGAATGGAAGGAGATGGAAGCGATGTGATAGACATTGCCCTTTCCAGAGAAGATTTGGCGAACATAGTGGGTACTGCCACAGAAACAGTAATTCGCTTACTTTCAGAATTTAAGTCTGATGGGCTCATTGCTCTCAAGGGTAAGAAAATTGAAGTGATTGACGCACAACGCCTTATTCATGAGGCCGATTTTTATGCTTAAGGAGCCACTACTTTAAGTCCCCTCTTCATTGTTGCCTTTACAGCAGCCAATCGCTTTGCTCTACTTATAAAAGCTATTTTCCGTGGTTCCCGGTACCTTCCGGTGGCTTGACGCATAAACATGACATTAATCATGTTTTCATCTGATGGCCGTCAATCCCGATGCTTCATAGCCCATTTACCTTTGATTACCCATTGAATTTAAGGCTAGTGAAGCATACCATTCTCATAGTGACCCTTCATTCGAACCGATTAATCCCTCTTTTGGAGGTTATGGAGGATATGCTCCACAAGTCTTATAAGAAATATATAAAGGCGTTTACTCTGGAGTTTGCCCACAAACCGGGGCAATTGGTAACAAGCGGTAAACCGGAGGCTGAAGGTATTGACTGGCTGGTGAACAGGGTAGAAGAAGACCTGAAGGTGGAAAAGTACGGAGCTCAATTGGGCCATGAGGTAGAGGTTTTTCATAGTGCGGCCAATGATTTTAGAATTGTTAGCCAAAGCACCGTAGCCGATTTGCTAGTGGTGGAGGTACAAGGGTATGCACAATATGCAAACGAATCGGGCCTTTGGCCACTGATTAAATCGGTGAGTTGTCCCGTGCTACTGTTGCCGCAATCAGTCAATGTGCAATGTCATGTGGCCGTACATGCCGCAGGCCAGTGTTCGGTACATATGATGAAGAGCTTTATAAAGCTATTCGGGACTCACTATCGTGAGCTGCCGCTTTCTTTGTTAATGACCGAGCCAGACAGTACTCTTCAGATGGAAAGCGAGCGGGTATTTATCAACTACCTGCAAATGTATTTTCAGAACCTGGGTGCTCAGCATGTGTATGACGACATAGCCAATAGCCTTTTCGACTATGTAAGTCGCGAGTGTAACAGCCCCTTATTGCTGGTAGACCAACAGGTAGGCAAAGTACTGATTGACCAGCCGGAAGCTAATCGGGTACTGATTGATCATCCCATTTTTATTTACAAAGACTAACCCATGGAAGCTATAGAAGTGAGGCAACAAACCAAGTGCTACCATTGTGGCGATGATTGCGGAGCAGAAACAATATCGGCCCAAGGTAAAAACTTCTGTTGTACCGGGTGTAAGACCGTATTTGAAATTCTGTCTGAAAACGAGCTTTGCGACTATTACACTTTGCAGGCCAGTCCGGGCATAAAGCAAAAGGATAAGACCGCCTTATTTGATTTTCTGGATAATGATGAGATTGTGCGTGGACTTCTGCAATATGCCGATGAAACTCATGCCAGGGTTAGTCTGGCCATACCCAATATTCATTGTAGTAGCTGTATATGGTTGTTGGAACACCTGAGTAGACTTAGTTCTGGTGTTGTCGATGCCAAGGTAAATTTTAGTGAAAGGCGGCTTACGGTCCATTTCCACCATCAGGAGTTGAGCCTCAGGCAACTGGCCGAGCTGCTCGATCGCATTGGTTATACCCCGGTATTCAATCTGGAAAAACAAGAGGATCAACAGAACCTCTATCAAAAGTTCGACAAACAATTGCTCATAAAAATGGGCATAGCTGGCTTTTGTTTTGGAAACGTAATGCTTTTGAGTTTTCCCGATTACCTGGGAATTTCTGAACTGGAAAAAGACTACCAGGTTTTCTTTCGCTGGCTCAATGTGCTGCTGTCATTACCTGTGATTTTTTATAGTGGATGGGACTATTTTACTTCTGCTGTTAAATCGCTCAGGCAACGATATGCCAATATTGACGTACCCATTGCACTGGGGCTGGCTGTGCTTTTTCTCAGAAGCTTTTATGAAGTAGCCTCCGCTACTGGGCCCGGCTATTTCGACTCGCTGGTGGGCCTTGTGTTTTTCCTGCTCATAGGCAAGTGGTTTCAAAACAGAACCTATCAGGCACTTTCGTTCGACAGGGATTATAAAAGCTATTTTCCGCTGGCTGTGTTAAAAAGAGAGGAGGAGGGCTACCGGCCTGTGGTGGTTAATTATCTAGTAAAAGGAGATGAGATGCTCATTAGAAATGGTGAGCTCATTCCGGCCGATTCAGTACTTATTGATGAGGAAGCTTTTATAGACTACAGTTTTGTAACCGGAGAGGCAGAGCCTATACAAAAAGGCAAGGGCCAATACATATATGCGGGAGGCCGAATTGTTGGTAAGCAAGCACGTTTTATTATTCAGAAACCCGTTTCGCAAAGCTATTTAACCTCGCTTTGGAATGAAGAAGGCTACCTGCAACGGGGGCAGCGCGTTAAGCTGGTAGATCGGGTAAGTCAGTATTTTACTCTGGTCATAGTAGCCATAGCCCTTGTGGCGGCTGTTTTCTGGCAGTTCAATGATGCAACCAAAACCTGGTTGGTACTTACATCGGTGCTTATTATTGCATGCCCTTGTGCTTTGGCTCTTTCTACCCCCTTCACCCATGGTAGTTTGTTGCGCATGTTGGGCAAGCATCATTTGTTTTTAAAGAATGCCGATGTAATTGAAGACCTGCAGCAGGTAGATACCATCATCTTTGATAAGACAGGTACCATTACTGACCCGAAAGTAAAGCACATCACCTTTGAGGGAGAAGAGTTAAGTGATGCCGAACAGGCCCTTGTGGCCGCGGCAGTTTCTAGCAGTACTCACCCGCTTAGTCGTTACGTCAAGGATTTTCTGAGGGCTCAACCTTCTGTTTATCAGATTGAGTCATTTAAGGAAGAGACCGGTAAGGGGATTGTTGC
This sequence comes from Roseivirga sp. UBA1976, assembly GCF_002336325.1. Lineage (NCBI taxonomy): Bacteria > Pseudomonadati > Bacteroidota > Cytophagia > Cytophagales > Roseivirgaceae > Roseivirga > Roseivirga sp. UBA1976. The sequence goes on from NZ_DDDQ01000142.1 coordinate 10,433, forward strand.
CGTAGTTAGCGGAGTGGAGTTAAGGTTGGGTTCAGCCCATTTTGTTGGGCTGGCCCACCGCAATTTACCACAACATTCGGAGGTACACCTGAGCATTGGTGGCCGGTATAGGGGAGTGTTCAACGTTAAAAATACTTATCGCTCCGGGCTTCGGACCGTAGTAGAAGACTTATCTGCAAAGTATAGACTTTTGGTGCTTTCGGGCGACAACGATCAGGAGAAGAAGGCATTGGAAAAAGTATTTCCACCATCTGCTTCAATGTATTTCGAACAAAGACCGGACGAAAAGCTGCGTAAGGTAAAGCAGCTTCAGCAAGAAGGAGCCTTTGTAATGATGTTTGGCGATGGACTGAACGATGCAGGAGCCTTAAAGCAAAGTGAGGTGGGAGTGGCCATTACGGAAGACGTTTCTTCTTTTAATCCTGCATGCGATGCCATTATGGATGCCAATGCCTTTTCCAAACTTAGTAAACTTCTTGAGCTTGTTTTGGTGGGAAAACGGGTGGTAAAGGCTAGTATGGGCATTTCTCTTTTCTATAATTTGGGAGGAATAACCTTTGCCGTAATGGGTTTACTTACCCCACTGGTAGCGGCTATTCTAATGCCTCTCAGTAGTATTTCGGTGGTAGTTTTTACCACTTCAATGATCAGAATGTACGCTAAACAAAAAAGATTATAATATGTCGGTCATTCTTATTCTCATCATTACCTCTATAGTGGTAGCAACGGTCTTTCTCGGGGCATTTTTTTGGGCAGTAAAATCCGGGCAGTACGATGACACCTATTCGGCCTCAGTGAGAATGTTGTTTGACGAAAAGAAAAAAAGTAAAGGCAATGAATGATTTGAGTCTGTTGAGAAAGTATGATGTGCCCGTGCCCCGCTACACGAGTTATCCTACCGTACCCGATTGGAATACCGAAGTATTTCAAATAGAAGACTACAGAGAACGGCTGTTACAGGCATTTGCTAGTTACAAGGAAGATGGGCTGTCGCTCTACATTCATTTGCCCTTTTGCGAAAGCTTATGCACTTATTGCGGATGCAATACCCGCATTACTGTAAACCATGCTGTAGAAAAGCCTTATATAGAGGGGCTTCTTAAGGAGTGGAGTATGTATCTCCATATTCTGCCGGATCGGCCCATTCTTAAAGAGCTTCATTTGGGTGGAGGCACTCCCACCTTCTTTTCTCCAGAGCATCTAAAGCTACTTTTGGAGGCACTACTGAAAACAGTGGTGCTGCATCCCCATTTCGAGTTTAGTTTTGAAGGGCATCCGGCCAATACAACTTATGCCCATTTAAAAGTGCTTAGAGAACTTGGGTTTAGTAGGGTGAGTTTCGGAATTCAAGATTTTGACCCCAGGGTACAGTTGGCCATTAATCGCTTGCAGTCTTTTGAGCAGGTGTGTGATGTAACCCGTTGGTCCAGAGAGCTGGGCTATGGTTCGGTAAACTTCGACCTTATCTATGGTCTGCCCTTTCAGACCCAGAAAAGTATTGAACATACTATAGAAAAGGTAGCTGAGCTAATGCCTGATAGAATTGCTTTCTACTCCTACGCCCATGTGCCCTGGAAGCGTCCGGGGCAACGAGCCTATTCTGAAAAGGATTTACCATCGGCTTATGAGAAACAACAACTCAACCAATTCGGACACAGGCAATTGTTGGCTCTGGGCTATGAGTTAGTAGGGATGGATCACTTTGCTTTGCCAGAAGATGAGTTGCTAAAAGCCATGAAGAATGGTAGGCTACATAGAAACTTTATGGGTTATACTACCAATCCCGGCAAACTACTTATGGGGTTGGGGGTGTCTTCTATTTCAGATATACATTTGGCCTATGCACAGAATGTAAAGAGCGTGGAGGGATACCTCAGCCAACTGAATGCGGGTAAACTTCCGTTGTTCAAAGGACATTTAATGACGAGCGATGATCTCAACACTAAATCGAAAATACTTCAGGTAGCTTGTCAGAAGAGTTTTAAAGAAGATGCCCTTCCGAAACAGTCTAAAAAATTGTTGGATGAGCTGATGGCAGATGGTTTACTGGTCAGTAAAGGGGAGGGTTATGAAATTAGCCAAAGCGGCAATCAGTTTTTGCGCAACGTGTGCACACTTTTCGACCCACATTATCATTCAACTACCAAAAAAGAAAGGGTATTTAGCCAGTCTGTCTGACCAAACACCCCTAGTGTATTTATTCTAACTTTTAAATGCGGAAAATCCATGTAAACGCGGGCAAATGGATGGTTCATTTGGCCCGTGCATCATGGGTACAAACAACCTATCTTAATCGGAGTTCGATGTAAGGAAGTAGTAAAATGTCCCCCCTTAGGACGTCATTGCGGAATTTTCCACCGAAAGCTTCACATACGCAAAGGAAAATATCCGCAATCTCATTTAGGCTCT
>NZ_DDDQ01000113.1:0-17449 GCF_002336325.1 Roseivirga sp. UBA1976
GGCTTCGCTCAGCATGGAAACCAAAGTGTCCTCTTTTCACAGCTTTTCGCTTCCCGCTTCCTACTTCTGATTTCCGATTTCTGGTTTCTGATTTCTGTCTTCCTAGCTCCCAACTTCCGTCTTCCTCCATTATGGAAAGATCTGCTAGACTAGATCATGGGCAGATGCTTTGGCTTCGCTCAGCATGGAAACCAAAGCGTCCTCTTTTCACAGCTTTTCGCTTCCCGCTTCCGACTTCTTATTTCCGATTTCTGGTTTTTGATTTCTGTCTTCCTAGCTCCGAACTTCCGTCTTCCACCATTATGGAAAGATCTGCTAGGCTAGATCATGGGCAGATGCTTCGGCTTCGCTCAGCATGGAAACCAATGTGCCCGCTTTTCACAGCTTCCCGCTTCTGATTTCTGGCTTCTGATTTCCGCCTTCCCACTAAAGCAGTCGGTCCTCACATTAATGCTTACTCGCTCCTTAGTCCTTCCGTAGGGCTGGTGGTCATAACTTTACGAACCTGGGAAGAGATAGTCAGTGCAACCATTAGAATTACTACAGCCAGAGCCAGAGAAAAGGGTAACCAGGTGATGGGTACGTGAACAGCATATACAGAATCGAAAAGCATGGTTAACAAGTAGTAGCTAATGGGAATGCCTAAAATCAGGGCAATTATCAGAAACACAGCAAACTGCTTGTTTATCACATAGACAAGGTTTTTGAGGCGTGCTCCCAGGGCTTTTCTAATACTGAATTCTCTTACTCTACTGGCAACATTGAGAGAAACCAGCCCATAGAGGCCCAGGCAGGAGAGCAGTATACAGATAGTGGCTACATACTGCATCAGGCGGCTATGCCCTTCAATATTTCTAAAATACCAGTCGAGTGAACTGGCCTGGTAATATCCGTCAAAGGGCTTGTCGGGAAAAAGTTCGGCCCAGGTTTTTTCCAGGTCTTCATAAGCACTGGTCAGGGAACCTTCATTCACCTTCATGGAAAAATAACGATACTGTTCTTCTTTGGCCAGCATAATAATCATGGGCTTTATGGGGTCATAAAAAGACCATTGATGAAAATCTTCAAGTACTCCGGCCACCCGATAGGTAAGGCTATCTATTCTAAAGCTTTCACCCAAAGCCTTTTCCGGATTTAGCAAGCGCGCCATTTTCTGGTTCACCAATACATTCTGATAGTCGTTTTCGCGTTGAGCATCAAAGTTTCTTCCTTCCAAAAGTTTTAGTCCCAGCGTTTCTAAATAGTTGTGGTCTACGATTAGGCAGGGGATGTCGTACTTTTGATCAATCACCTGGACTATCTTATTGGAAGTAGATCGGTTGAGGTGCCCCATTGAGGCAGAAACAGACTCTACTCTGGGGTTTTGCTGCAAGGCATTGGTGAGTTGTTTTACTTGTGTGGCATCGCCCACAAAGGCCGAAATTACCCGGCTTTGATCATAGCCCCAATCCCGGTCTTTTTGGAATGCTGTGTTTTGGGTAAAGAGTATTCCACCCACCACGGCAATCAGGGCGAGAATGTATTGAAAGGTGAGGAAGATTTTGGTGAGTATATTTTTGCCACCAAACTTAAGGCTACCCCTGAAAATATTTACTGCGTTGAACCGCGAAATATAAAGGGCCGGATAGGCACCGGAGAGCAAACCTGTGCTCACCACCAATACCAGCAGAAATATCCAAAGTTCGGGTTGGTTGGTGTGAAAATCGAGTCCCACATCGAACAGGCGATCGAACCCCGGAATGAGCAAGGTAATGGCCAAAATGAACCCAAAGACCAGAGCCAATAGTGTGAGTACTATGTTTTCTACCAAAAACTGAAAAACCAATGCCTTGCGTGTGCCACCCATTACCTTTCTAACCCCAATTTCTTTGAGCCTTTTTGTTGCGGAAACAATGGCAATGTTTATGTAATTGAATACAGCCAAAACCAAAACAAAGGCACCAATTACCGATAAGACTATTCGAGCTACCGAATCACCCTCACCGGTCATCACACTGCTCATGTCTTCTGCCTGAACAAACAAGTCGGTCCATGGAACAAAAGAGAAAGCAGTGGCGGGCCAGTCTTTTTGCACGGCATTCTGAGTTTTAATATGCTGTTGAACCGAACGCTCTACCTGCGCCACGGACTGAGGGTCGCTTGTTCTTATGTATACAGCATCGAGAAATCGGCTCCAATCGCTTAGGCTGTAGTCTGGGTCTATTACTTCCAACTGGCCAAAGTTGACCAATACTTCAAAATTCAGGCTGCTTCTTCTGGGAAACTCCTGAGCTACGCCTGCTACTTCAAATGAAAACTTTCTTCCTTCAAAGTCAAAAGTCATAGACTTACCCAAGGCATTTTCTTCGCCAAAATATTTAACAGCAGCGTTATGGCTGAGAATGATTTGATTAGGTGTTTCTAAAGCTTCTTTTTGGCCGTAAGCCAGAGGAAAAGTGAACAATTCCAGAAATTCCGGGTCTACAAATGAGAAAGATTGGTTGAATACGTTTGGCCCCGATTTAAGTATGCCGCTTCTTCTTTCAACACGAACCACCTGACTAATTTGAGGGAAATCGTTTTGAAGAATGGCCGCATAGGGAGCCGGAACAATACCGTGATGCCCTACCTCTCCATTTCGGTTGAGATAGGAAGTAGCCAGGTATATTTCTTTTTTATTTTCATGAAACTGATCGATACTAAGATCCAGGTCTATGAAAGCATAGACCATGATGGCTACTCCGAGAGCTGTAGCCAGACCAAAAATATTGATGAATGAAGAAAGCGGGCTACGCTGTATAGCACGAAGTGTTGTTTTGAGATATGACCTGATCATGGAGCCTGAGTTTTTGATGGTATGAACGACAGATGCAACCATGCGCTTTAGGGTTGCACACTAGCCATCAGGCAACTGGTCTACTATTTTGGTTACTCAACGGCTTTTAACGGCAATTGAACGTAAGCCGGGCAGCGTGCCAAAGCAATTGAGTACTTTTAGTCCAATAGGCTTTGCTGGAATTTTAATCATCGATATCTTTTATGAAATGTTCGAAATACCAACATTTCTTAATTTAAAAAATGATTAACTAGCGCACTTTTTAAGAAAATTTGAAAAGAACAGAAGACGATAAGATCAATGTCCTTCTTATTTCTGAAGGAACCTATCCGTTTTACGGAGGAGGTATTTCTACATGGAGTCACATGTTGTGCGATAGGGTTTCTAACGTCCACTTTAATTTGTACTCCATCAATGCCGGCTACATACCTAAGCCCATTTTTGAGCTAAGTCCTTCAGTAAAAGAGGTAATACAGGTACCTCTTTGGGCTCCCGATGAGCCGCAGGATTATGTGAGCTATAAGCGAGACTACTATAAGGTAGTGAGCAAAAAAGAAGAGACCACCAGCGAAGTAGTGCAAGAGCGGTTTATTCCCATTTTTGAGAAGTTCTTGCAAATGGTGTATGAGGGGTCTACCGACATGAAAGTGTTGGATGTGGTGTTCTATGAATTGTGGCTTTACTTTCAAGACTACGACTACAAACGCACCATGCAAGACCAGGCCGTTTGGGAAGCTTTTAAGTATGAAGCCACGCGCAAGACAGAAGAAGATGGCAGTTATGTGGCCTCTTTGTTCGATATTACCGTTGGGCTGCGTTGGCTCTATCGTTTTCTCATTCCGTTTTCTATTCCTATCAAGAAAATGGATTTGTGCCATATTACACTCTCGGGTTTTCCGCTCATTCCTGCACTGGTATTAAAATATAGATACGGTACACCGTTGATGATTACCGAACATGGGGTATACGTAAGGGAAAGATTGCTTTACATTAACCGGTCAGACTACAGTTACTTCATTAAGGATTTTCTGATCAGGCTTACAGAAACCATAACAAGGCTCTCCTACTATAAGGCCGATAAAATTCTATCGGTAAACAAGTTTAACATTACCTGGGAGCTCATGTATGGCGCCAGCGAAGATAAAATTGAAATTACTTACAACGGGGTAGACCATGAGAAATTTGCTCCCCGCCAAAAACCTGAGCACTTAAGGGGGATACCTACCGTGGTGGCTGCCGCACGAATTTTTGAATTGAAGGATGTGCTCACCATGATTCGCTCATGCGATGTGGTTCGGAAGAAGATACCCAATGTGAGATACCTGGTGTATGGCGATAAGAATGCGGTGCCGGAATATACCGAGCAATGCGAAAACCTAATTAAGCAATTAAAGCTGGAGAACAACTTCTTCTTAATGGGGTATCATAGTGAGCCCCACCTCATATTTAGTGAGGGAGATATATCCATTCTCACCTCTATTTCAGAAGGATTTCCTTTCACGGTAATTGAATCTATGAGCTGTGGGGTGCCGGTGGTGGCAACCGATGTGGGTGGAGTAGCCGAAGCAATAGATGAGGGTTCGGGCTTTGTGTGTAAACCCAGGGACCCTGAAGCCATTGGAAAAAGGGTAATTCAGTTATTGGAAGATGAAGAACTTAGAAAGACCATGAGTGTACACGCCCGAAAGCGGGTTATGGAAAACTTTACGCTCGATATTTTTATAGAATCTTATGAGCGTATTTATGAGGAGGTTTACCAGAAACAACAACCAAAGAAGCAGAAGATAAAGAAGGAGTTGAGCTTATGACACATACGCAGAAAATAGAGCAATTGGGATATGATGTTTATGATAAACTGGGCAAGCCGGTCAATGTGAATGTGGTGCGTGCCATGCTAGAATCTATGAGCATTAGAGCCATAGATGCTAAGCAAGACTATGGCATAGACGACCTTCAGGAATTGGCTCAACTGGTTTATGATCAGATAACCAATCCTCGTTTTCTGGAAGAAAACCCTAGCCAGCTGCCTGTAAATGAACAGTTCAGAGCAGACTTTACCTCTGCGACAGACTACCTGAAAATAAAAACCAGGTACTTCTTTTATTACTATCCGCTCGGTTTGTTTCATGGTGTTCCTGTGTTTTTGCAAATAGCTACCATCATCGTATTCGGGTATTCTATGTGGACCTACGTAGGTTTTAACCAGTTGCAATCTACGGCTGTGGTGTTGGGAGTAATTTTCGGACTGATCGGCACAGGAGGTTTTGTGCAGGTAATAGGTAGGCAGGTTTCTCACTATTGGTTTAGCAAAGACTTTCATATGGCGCGAAAGAGCACCATTATGGTTATTCGCGATGGGTTACTTTTTATGGGGGTGCTCTGCGTTTTGGCATTGGTGCTTAATTTCTTTGCCAATTTTTATCCGTATAAATTTTTGTGGTTGGTGTATGCCTATGCCTACTCCATTGGGTTGTTGTTATTGCTTTCGGCAGTGTTTCACCCCCTCAAAGAGCGGTGGTTCATTACGGTGGCATTTATTTTGGCAGCAGGGCTTTCTTTGGTACTACACCTGTACACCAGCCTGGAAACCTATTATACGCATTGGATAGGCATCTGGACGGCCATAGCCCTTATGGTACTTTACCTCAACTGGTTTTTTAAACGAAAAGTGAGTAGAACCAAAGTGTTCAACCGGGCCACCAGCAAAACGGCTGTAATGGTTTACCGCAACTATCGCTACTTCTTTTACGGGTTCGTTTTCTTCATTTTCATTTTTACCGATCGTTTTTTGGCGTGGTCCACATCAGACGATGGAGCTTTGCCATACATTCTCTACTATGAAAAAGATTATGAAATAGGCATGGACATAGCCATTCTTATTTTCTTTCTTTTGGTGGGGGTGCTGGAGTTTGGTATTGCTTCGTTTAGCACAATCAGCGACCTGCTACAGAAACAGATTCCTTATAATCAGGCCAAGGTGTTTAACAGACGATCGCTCAAAATGTACTGGGAACATGTGCTCATATTGCTCATTGTTGGAGCGGTTATGACCTTTTTGCTTTACCTCATTATCTGGGAAAGGCTGGGCTATCAGCGGGCGTTCGATCAGGTATTGAATACGGTGAGTATTAAAGTAAGTATTATTGGAGGGCTGGGCTATATTCTTGTGGCTTGGGGTATGCTCAATTCACTTTATTTATTTACGCTCAACAAACCAACACAGCCGCTCAATGCGCTGCTTTTAGGGTTGTTGGTCAATGTATTGGTGGGGCTGGCGGCAAGCCGTCTTATCTCTTATGAATATAGTGTGGTAGGCATGTTTGCCGGTTCGGCCGTATATATGCTCATGACACTGCGCACAACGTTACAATTTTTCCGAAATCTCGACTATTACTACTATGCCGCGTATTAAAAAAATGGCCTCATTTCTGGCTCTGTTTTCTTTTACGAGCCTCTTTTGCCAGGAGCCACCAAAAGCTTCAGTATTGGTGTGCTATGGCGATATCAATGCCGATAGAATCAGAAATTTTAAATATGTAATTCTGGAGTCGGAACAATACAACCCCTTTGATATACGCCTAATGAAAGAAACCAACGAGCTGGTGTTGGGTTACATTAGTGTGGGAGAGGTGAGCACGGCCCGATATTATTTTCCGGAGCTAAAAGACCGAACCCTGGGCAAAAATAGCTTATGGGACAGCTATTATCTGGATTTGGCCGATCCGGTGACCCAAAATGCGCTTATGGGCTTGGTCGACCGGATAAAGCAAAAGGGTTTTGATGGCCTTTTTCTGGATACGGTTGATGCTTATGGCCCCTGGGGGCCACATCCGGAGAAAGTAGGGGCTTATGTAGAGTTCATTAGTCGTGTCAAAGAGAAATACCCCGATTTTCATTTAATGCAAAACTCAGGGGTTTCTATCACCCCCCGAACCAAAGACTTTATTAACTCGGTTGCTCTGGAATCGGTAATTACCGACTATAACTTTGAGAAATCGGATTATCGTATGCGCAGGCTAAGCGAATACAATGAGCGTGTGGCCGGGCTTAAGAATGTAGAAGAAAAATATAACCTGCCCATTGTGCTTATTGAATATGCCAATACAAAGAGCATGTTCAATCGGGTGAGAAACCAGGCCACGGCATTGGGTTGGGATTATTTTATTGGGAACATAGGTTTAGAAGAATTGCCAAGGTTTAAATGAACATACCCTACATAGATACCATCTTTCTCGGCATAGTCAGGCTGCTGCTGTGGGTGTTCTTCCTGTATTTGCTCAAACGCTTGTTCATTAAAGACAAGCCATCGCAAAACCAGGTGAAGACCATGGGTAACTATTGGGCAGTTTTCGGAAGTGTGGTTTTGGTGCTTATCTATGTGCTTGTGCAGGTAAACAGCTACGACCTGCTGACCATCATTGCCTTTATGATTTTCTTCTTTGGCTTTCGGCTGATTGGCGTAAAACAACTCAAGCTGAAAAACAACCTTTGGCTTAGGAGGCGAAAGGCCATACTTATCAATGTAATTGAGAACATTGAAGATAAGGAGCCGATTATTGATGTACGAAAGGCCAAAGCCAATAAACGCTTTTCGGTAAAGGCAGGCTTTTATTTTGCCACACTGGCTTGCTTTACGGCCATGATGGTTCGCTTCTACCTGATGCAGTTTGATAACTATCAGCTTTCGGCCGCCTGGTTTCAGGAGCTCAAAATTCTGGACGGACTCAGTGATCAGCGTTGGTTCAACAACGAGATGGTTATGACAGGCCAGTATGCTTTAATGAGCTTCTATGGCCTTATTACCGGTATAAGTGCCGAAATGGCTCTTGAGTCCTTTGGTCTTTTCCAAATATTCATTTTATGCTTCGTTATTTTTTGGTTTATCGATGCCATGACCAACAGCTTGGTTACCATTCCGCTTTTAGGTACCCTGGCTTTTGCTCTATTCTTTAACCTGGTACCCATCAACCTCACACAAATAACCCACAGCAAGTCCACCTTTATGGCCATGACTTTCTTTTTGCCGGCCTTAATATTTATTCGGAAACCCTGGGTGCTTTATAAGAATAAACGAAGTAATTATTTCTGGCAAATGCTGGTTATTTTCTGTGCCATTGCGCTTATAGACCTGTTTACATTACTTATTCTTTTGCCTCCCTACTTCATGGTGGTAATACCATTTATTCGAAGAGGATACTGGAAATTCTTTATGCAATCTTTTTGGGCTTATTTGGGGGCCTACGTCTTCATACTAGGCTCTTTTGCCCTTTCGGCTTATAATAATGATACAGATTTCTTTCTTTTTCTTCGATCCAATCTTCTTTCAGTTAGTTCTACCACCACTACCGGCAACATGATACTGTCTTACGATACCCTCATCTGGATATTCCAGGGCATATCCTTAGTGGGGGGTGTGGTCATGTTCTTTCTCTATCGCGACCATGAACGCAAGTGGGCCAGCCCGCTCGCCTTCATTATTTATGTAAATGTAATGATACTCTACAGCACCATGGGCTTTGAGTATTTCGATAGAGACCTGTTCAATGAAATATTGCCGGTGTTGGTAGCATGCGCTCTCAGCCTTGTTTTCTACATCATTTACTACTATTTCAACACTCGCTTAACTCGTGTAGAAATCCCTGACAAGGTTTCGGTGCCACTGATTTTTGCCTTGTTTTTAGTAACAGCCTATTACAGCCAGCCTGAGCTGGTGAACCGTACCTCTAAAACCAACTCACTGAGTAAAACCATACTAGAGGCCTATCAGAATATTAAGGCCAGTTTTATACCCTACGGGTATGCCGTGGTAAATGCAAGCAATATGCTGCCCATGAGTAGAGACTCTCATATATTCATTGGCTACGATGATTTTCTCAATGCTTACCCCGAGCGAGACTCTGTTTATTTTGAGTACAAAGACGACAAGGAATTTCTGCGGCTCAACACAGAGTACATTTTGCCGAATAGCGTGCTCGTTTTTATTTATCATAATGTATCGGATGAGTTTAGGCGTAAGGTGCGCATTGAAGAGGAGGTACAAGACGATGTAGTGCGATTGGTTAATGACCTAAGATTACGAGGAAGACCTATACGTCTCTTCTATGAAAAGGATAATTTAAGGGTCTATGAAATTGTGAATAAACCCAAAGAAGCAAGAATTAAAGAGTTGTTGTGAGTAAGAAGGCTTTCACCGGTTGTGTAGTTAAATGGCTTTTACTAGTACTTGTAGTGCTTGTTCAGGCTTGTTCTGACGATGAAAAGAACGAGCCCAGAAAGAAAGTACAGGTAGTGGATAATCAGCCCATTGTGCTGTACCTGATTGACTCTACCCATGAGATGAGCCGGCCCTATGCCAAAGAACTGGCCAAAGTTTTCGATTACAATAAAATACCCTACGCCACTCAGGAGCTACCTGATTATGCAGACGACCCCTACATAGATCCTTCCGTTAGGGTGGTTTATATAAATACCACTCAAAACCTGGATGATCTGGGCAGAGAAATATTGGTGGAGTTTGTGGCCATGGGGGGTACATTGGTGTTTCCAAGCCTCAATGAAGACCCCAATGGTGGTTTCCTTTCGGGTATAGATGTGGGAGCCGACTTTATGTATGATCTGGAGTCGCAAGGGATTCACTTTGTAAAGAACATGGTGCCCGGTATGGAAGGAAAGTCTATTTATCCTCAGAAGAAAAATATTGGGCTCAAGCGCGAAAGTTTTAAAGACTCCATCAATGTGCTAGCCACTGCCGCTACGGATCCTACCCAGCCGCTCATTTTTGAACATTATATAGGTGCCGGCAGAGTGGTGCATTTCAATACCAATATGGTTTTTGAAAAGCCCGACAGGGGTCTGCTCTTTGCTCCGGCACTAAAAGGCCTGCAGGGAGTGCCATATCCTATTGTGAGTGTAGGAGCTATTTTCATAGACGATTTCCCCAGCCCACTCTACGACTATAAGGCCGAGCCAATAGCCAGCGAATTGGATATTACCCAGGCCGAGTATGTAATGGATGTATGGTGGCCCGATATGCTCAAAGTAGCCGAACAGTTCAATATCGATTATTCGGCCTATCCCTGTTTTAACTACGACCGAATAAAACAACCGCCATTTATTTTCAGAGAATGGGACATGCACCGTTCCATACGCGATGGCAAAGAGGTTATTAGTGCTAACTGGATGACCAAACAGGTGATCAAACACAAGTTTGAAATGGCCTTTCATGGCTATAACCACGAGTCGTTGGTAGATACCATTTGGAGAAACCCGGAATATATGGAAGGGGCACTTATTGCGGCCCGGAAAAAATGGAGAGTGAACGGCTTTGGCCCCTTTCCGGTAACCTATGTGCCACCTTCGAACGATATCGATAGCATTGGACTGGTTCACCTGGCCAATGCTATGCCCGAAATTGAGTTTATGTGTTCTATTTACGAGGGCGATTTCTACGAAGGAGGCGAAAGAGAATACGATGTAGACCCTCTTGAGCCGAGACTGTTCGATTTTCCGAGGGTTTCCAGCGGCTATGTGTTTAGCGATTTTAAAACCTACAGTTGGCAATCGCTATACCTTTTTACCGGCATCTGGTCGCATTTCATTCACCCTGATGATATTTACCAACTCCCCGTTGAGAGCAATACCAGTGCAGGAGATTATGCATCCAGAAATGCCGAGCGATTGGGGTGGTATACCTCCAGCAACAACCGAAAGGGGATGCTCACACGTTGGGTAGAGTACCTGGAAGAGGTAACGGAGACTCACCCCTCTATGCGCTTTTTAGATGTGGCAACCGGTGCTACCATTACCCGCGATTGGCGCAACAGCAAGTATGAGTATATACCCAATGGAGATACCTATAACGTAAAAAAGGTCAGTGCTAACAAATGGAAGAAGAAGCACTTTTTTTGGAATGTATTCGTAGAAAAGACCAATCAACAACTGCTTCAGGAAGAGCTACAACGCAAAGGTCTCAATTACACCAAAACGCCCGTTATGGGAGGATACCTGCTTACGGTAGAAACGCCCGAAGCCGCCATTGCCTTTAGCGAAGGACTCCGATTTAAGAATACTCGTCAGTACTCCTTAGATGAAATATTTGCTGACATTAAAGATCAGTTCAAAGGCTACGAAGAAAAAAGAAAAACCATTGTGCAGGAGGTAGACGAAGGGGAGTATGTGGAGGAAATTGAGCTTCCGGTTACGGTAGAAGACTCGGTGCAATATTTCGTGGAAAACGAAAATCTGGATGCCGCCACCAACATCTTGTTGCGTCAGCTCAGGGAGAGTACTCAACCCGATACGGCTATTTTTAGCCAGTATGCACTGTATTTGGCTTATAACGAAAAGCCTCAGGAGGTATGGGGCTTTCTGGAAAATACCTACAAAGAGTCGCCCAAAACAGCTATGGTTTACCTCAATCATTACCTTGCTACAGAAGCCTACCCCAACGAAGAGCTCAACGAACTATGGCTGAGAAGAAAAATTGAGCGCGACCCTACGAATATGGAGCTCATAAAAGAATACATGCAGTATTTCTATACCGATCAATACAAAGAGCAGGTAAAAGAAATGCTGGTAAATGCTCAAGAGGGCAATAGTGCGGAAGAGGCCTATGCTCTTTATGTACGCTATCTGATTGACTGGGAACCCGAAGAGCTCCATAGAGAACTGGTGAACAAAAGCCCCGAGAGATACCCAAAACTCTTGCCCATGGCCACTTCTATAGCCTATGCATTTTCAGACAATGGAATGTTGCAAGATGCCCTTTTGTGGGCCGAATACAGCAATGAGATAAGCATGCTTACCCAATTGCAGTGGTGGGCCGACCTGGAAGCCTTTAATAAGATGGAGACGGTATACCTCCGATACATTAAGAACAACCCCAATGATGAAGAGGTGAAGAGCTTTGTGGCCAACACATGGTTTGATATTGGGGAGTTCGAAAGAGCCGGTTTAGTGGCTAAATCCATGAACAACCCGTTGAAAAAAGACAGCTTAAGAGAGCGCATAAACCCCGAAGCACAATACTTTGAGAGCGATGTTCAAAAATTCATGATTCTCAATACGCCCGGTGTATTCTACCCCGATACATTGCAAAACTTACTTATGCGTCTGAGGTATAACGAACATGCTTCAGTAGAATATACGACCGACTTTGTGGAGGATAACTTCAATCAGTCGGTGTGGAACAATATGGTTAACCTCCATATGAAAACACGCAATCTCAACCAGCACAGCCTTTCGGTTACCTATAGCGATGTTTCAGACCTGGTCATTAATACATTCGATGCCAACAACGTGGCGCATCAATTGTATGGTTTGCGATACCGCTACCAAACCAGAGAGAATACAGATAAGCCCATTTTCTATGCCTTGGCCGGTTTAGAGAAAGACGATTTGTCTAACACCTTCTTTTCACTGGGGGCAGGAATATCACAGGCCAACGAAAAGTCTTTTAAGTCCATTGGCTACACCTTTAGCCCGGTAAAAACGGGTCCGGCCATAAGTAGAGAAATTTATTGGGGCGAACTGGTTGGCTACTATGAAAGAGGTTACAATAAGGCCTGGCAAACCTCTCTGTCGCCCGTGCTTTCTCACTACACTACCGGAGTCTACGAAGGAGCCGTTACCGGACGCCTTTTCTATAATATTAAGCCCCTTAACAAGTCTCGGTTTTCACCATTTGCTGAGGCATTTGGTTCGGTGTCTAATGGCATGCAAGAAGGTGGTAACCCCTTCTGGGTAGTAGAGCGAAGGTTCTATGGAGGAGGAGGTTTGGCCTGGAATTACGGTAGAGACCAAACCAGAAAGCCATACATGCGTGTGGAGGCAGGAGCCTTTTACGATACCTATACCGGAAACTTCCTTAGAATTACCGGCAATTTCGCCTTCCCTATAAAGAAATATACTTTCGTTACCGGACAGTTTGAGTTTTACAACCAGGCCCTCTATTACTCCAATGGCTTTCAGTTAGGTATAAGGCACTTCTTTAGAAGAAGAAAACCATATTACGTGAAGCCGAGGGAATATGACGACTGGTACGATGAGTAATAAAGCCCTTTCCATACCCCTTGGCCCGTTTAAGCGCTAAGACAGAGATAAATCACTCGGTTTTTTTGGTAGCCTCAAACTTTCGGTTGCCTCCTTCAAAAGTTAGTGAAATCACTACGCCTTCTTTGTTTCGAGTGAAAGAAATACGGAGCCCCCTCGTGTTCTTCAATTCATATTTGTCTCCGGCCACTTCAACCATTTCTGTTAGAGGCTGAGATTTGTCTGAGGGTTGAGCCATGAGTACATTTTCGTTATTTAAACTCACCGTAATGTCAAAGCCCCGGTCAGTACTGGAGATGTATTGTCCCACATAATCTTTTGCCGCTTTGTCCTGAGCCAAAAGCGTGGAGACTGAAAAAAGAATAAATGCGATAAATAGTGTTCGAATGGAGTTTTTCATAAGACCTTTTGGAACCTTAGATGTGTTTAGCTTCGGCAAGGTTACATACCTGAGACAGACCAGTGCACTATCCGCCAGGCTTACTATTCGCATTTGTTTTAATAAGGCAAAAACAGCAAACCTGAGCAAAGGAGTTATGAAAAGAAAAAGATCCTTCAGTTATTTAAGTGCTTATAGAGGCTTTCTTTTTGTCTTTTAGTTTCGAAGTTAAGCATACTGGGAGGGAGAGCATTCTTTTTTTGGGGCTCTTTGTGCCGAGTCCGGATGAAGGTAGAGATTTTACGAAATCTCTCAGCTGCTCTCAAGTGTGTGGCGCGATCATCATTTTAACCGTCAAAATAAATTTCAATGAGACCTATTCTGGGCAGAATCGCTATTGTAATTCAAGTGTTAATAATTCTTGGCTGTAAAAACCCAAATAACGAAATAGATAAATTGAGCTATAACACTAACTATCAGGATCGATTTGAGCTAGTCAATACCAAGTCGGTTGTAATTCCTTTGGACTCAACACAAGGGTTTTTCAATAACTCTTACTCTCAATTTATAGATAATAGTGGGAAAATGATCTGGAGTTTGCTCAACAAAAACACTGGGGTTATACACTATTATGAGTCTGAAAAGGGAGAGCGCCTTTCCAGTTTGAAACTTCATAAAGAAGATGGTCCCAATGGAATTGGTTTTAATCTTGATCTTGTGACTCATCTCAATATCTCTTACGACTCAATATTAATTTACAATGGGTGGACTACAGAGATGATCTTACTGAATGACAGGGGTGAAGTGATGAATAAATATTTGTTTTCGGAATCGGAAGTGTTTCTCAATGAGGGGCCTTTCAATATTTCCGTAACAAACGACAATCGGCCCATTCATATAGATGGCCGTGTTTATTTTAATCTATCCTATCAACCAGATAGCTATGCCAATAAAGGAGTTACCTTAGTTCTGGATTTAAAAACGGGCAATTTTACCACAGAGAATAAGCCTTCTGATCTTTATCTGGACTATTGTTGGGGAATACCGTATTCTTTAAATATTCTAAGTGTCTATAATAGTCATACAAAAGAGTTTATTCTGAGCTTCGGAGTAGACCCTTACGTCTATATATGGAAGGAAAATGTATTGATGACGTCAAGATTTGTAGGGTCGAAGTATTTTTATCCTAAACCCTTCTCAGAGAAATTAGAGGATTATTTGAACAAAAATAACTATCAACAAAGGTTGGACAAGTCTCAGTTGTCAGGCAAATACTATAAAATCATTTATCTTGAACACCCAGAAATCTACTTGAGAGAGGTCTTTTTAGATAGAACTCCGGAAGAGCTAGCTAGTCGGGTTTCAGGTTTGAAAAAGACTTTTATAATCTCAGATAGTGAAATGAATCCATTGGGAGAGTTTAGAGTTCCTGAGGGTCAGTACTTTACATCTAACTTCTTTGTTTCAAAAGATGGTATTTATCTGGCCAACTATGAGGACTATTTGACAACAGAAGATAGCTTGACATTTGATTTATATGAACCCCAAACAATATACTAACCGATAATTGATGCACTGTCTTCCCTTTTTGAGGCTTCCCAGTATCTTTCATAAAAGAGGTTTCAATAAGGCAAAAACAGCAAATAAAGTCCCGTTAGTAAGTTGACGCCAATACAAACCCACCCGATGATTGTTTTTAGCTTTTTGTTGAAAGCTAGCAACAGAACAAACAAGAAGAATGTGAGGCCTCCAATAAAAGGAGGTGCAAAAAGCCACAACAGCCCACCAAGTCCTGAGTTTTCGGGTATACTGGCACTTGAAGAGAGGGCAAAGGATGTAATGACCGAAAGTAGAATTCCCATTAGAAACTTCTCTGTTTTTGTCATCCATAAATTTCTCCGCCTCAGCAGGAGCCTTTCTGTCTTGAATGACCATGGCAATAATCAGTACCACAAAGGAGAGCGCAACGGCCGCTATAAATATCAACATTGTATTACCAAGTTCTAAAAAAGAAATGAGGTAAGGGTGTATGCACAATAAAAACTAATATTCTAGTTATTTATTCAGTGAGGCTTTTTTGCCTATCTTATTAACAGTAATCATCCTCCTAAACGTAGTCCAATGCACATTAAAAAAATAATGAGCTCACTGCTCTTGTTTCTCCTAATTCTGGTTGTTTTTAATGCTTGTCAGAAAAATAAAAAAACTTCGTCTGACTATGACCGGATAGCCGATCAGCAATACAGTCAGGTAATAACCGCCTATACTTCAGGAAAAATATCGAGCCGATCGGTCATTACCCTTCAGTTAGCCGAAGATATATCTCCCGATCGCCAACAAAAACTGGCTCTTTCCTTTACTCCCTCACTCAAAGGAGAGCTTCGTTGGATAACCCCTCGGGTAGTTGAGTTCAAACCATCTTCGCCTTTGCCAAACGGTAAGTCGTATGTAGGCAGACTATCACTGGAGGGGCTTGGTTTGGCCAAGGCAGAAGGGTTGAAGCCTTTCGAATTTCAGTTTGCTGTTATTGAGCAGGATTATGATCTAAACATTACCGGTCTGGTGAGCGATGAAGATGAACCCATGAGGCAGCAAATTATTCAAGGAGAGTTTACTACAGCCGATGTGGTTGACACTCTTAACCTGCAAAAGGCAGTAACTTTTGAACAAGAAGGAAATACTTTGCCGGTGCATTGGCAGTTCGACCGGACCATAGGCAAGAAGCACAGCTTCTATGTAACCTCTGTTCAGCGCAAAGAGCAAAGTTCAACGGTGCGATTTAAAGTAGATGGGTCGGTCATTGGAGCGAGGAGAGATCGTGAAGAAAACCTTGAGGTGCCTTCGCTCAATGATTTTTCGGTGATAAGTACACGCATGGAAAAAGGAGAAGACTCGCATATAGTCCTTCACTTTTCAGACCCGCTCAACGAAAGACAAGATCTTACAGGCCTCATAACTCTTGAGGACGACCCAAATCCCAAATTTGTGGTTTCAGGCAATTCAGTAAAGGTTTATCCTTCAACCGAGTTGAATGGCGATAAGCTTGTGCAGGTATATGCGGGCATACGCAATCGGCTCGATTTCAAGATGGCCAAAGGGTACCAGCAGGCAGTAAACTTTAGCCAATTAAAACCGCAGGTACGGCTAACCCGCCAGGGCTCTATTTTACCGGGAACCCAGGGACTGATTCTTCCTTTCGATGCCGTAAACCTAAGAGCAGTAGAGGTTACCGTCATAAAAATCAATGAGTCAAATGTGTTTCAGTTCTTGCAGGTGAATAACCTGGATGGTGATGAGCAATTGAGAAGAGTGGGTAAACCCATTGTACATCAGGTGATAATGCTCGATGAGTCTGGAGTCACCGACTTTAGTCGATGGAATCGGTTTACACTCGATTTAGCCAAGTACATGACTCCTGAAAAAGGAGGGATCTATCAGGTGCGCCTAAACATCAGAAAAGAATTTTCACTTTACAATTGCGGCCAAACTATAGAAGACCTAAGCCTGGAAGGAAAAATACCGGAAGATAACTGGGCGACATACTCGGCTGAAAGAGGAGGAGAGTATGATAGCTACTATACCTACAGTTATGGAATGAATTATGACTGGCGGGAACGTGACAATCCTTGTCACGATACTTATTACGCCTCCAATGCCAGAATGGTGAAAACTAATTTACTGGCATCAGACCTCGGCCTTATGGCCAAGTTGGGAAACGACCGTAAACTTTCTGTGTTTGTTACCGACCTTAAAACCACTCAACCCCTAACTGGTGTAGAACTGAAGGTATACGACTATCAACAAGAATTATTAGAAGTATTGCGTACCGATGAGAAGGGCCGGGCAGCACTCCAAACCCAGCGAAAGCCGTTTTTGTTGGAGGCTGTTCGCGGTTTAGACAAAGGATACCTGAAATTGACTGACGGAACATCTCTTTCAGTGAGCAATTTCGATGTTGGAGGAGCACGGGTAGAAAGAGGGATTCAAGGATTTCTTTATGGCGAACGAGGCGTTTGGCGGCCCGGAGACCCCATTTACCTCAACTTTATTCTAGAAGATAAGACCCATCAACTTCCTGAAGACCATCCGGTAGTGCTTGAGTTTATAGATCCCTCCGGACAGATAAAAGACCGAAAGGTTAGCAATCGTTCAGTAAATGGCTTTTATCACTTTCCGTTACAAACCAATGAAGATGACCCAACAGG
>NZ_DDDQ01000113.1:17751-18092 GCF_002336325.1 Roseivirga sp. UBA1976
AACCAATGAAGATGACCCAACAGGCAATTGGCTGGCCAGGGTTCAGGTGGGTGGCTCCACTTTTACCAAGCGGGTTAAAGTAGAAACCATTAAACCTAACCGACTGAAAATCAACTTCGATCTGGGCAAAGAAAAATTAACAGTGACCGACAGGCAGGTGAACGCCCGCCTGCATGTTAATTGGCTTACGGGAGCTACCGCCAAAAACCTAAAAGCCGAATTCGACCTTTTTCTTAACCCTGTGGCTACCGTATTTGAAAAATATCCAAACTATATGTTCGATGACCAGGCCAGAGAATACTACCCCGAAACGCAGCGTATTTTTGAAGGCCTTATTGACA
>NZ_DDDQ01000113.1:18412-18911 GCF_002336325.1 Roseivirga sp. UBA1976
AGAAGGTAAAGCACAGGTGCCCATTGGCTTGGTTAGCCAGCCCAATGCTCCGGGCATGCTCATGGCTACTTTTAGTGGTAAAGTCTATGAGCCGGGTGGAGATTTCAGTATCGATCAGTTTTCTGTTCCATACTATCCCTACACGCACTTTGTAGGAATAAAAAAGCCGGAAGGTGACTATAGAGGCAGGTTGGTTACTCAGAGAGACCACACGCTGGAAATAGTTTCAGTAGATGCGGATGGTCGGCCCGTAGACCGTTCGGAGCTCATTTTTGAGGTCTTTCGCTTACAATGGCGCTGGTGGTGGGATCGCTCGGGCGATAATCTGGCTTACTATGTAAGTCGCAACGAAGATAATCCATACAAGCGCCAATTGGTAAGTACCAAAAATGGTAAGGCTCAGGTTCATTTAAATATACCGAACGATGAGTGGGGCAGATACTACATTAGAGTGAGAGACCCGAAATCGGGTCACTCGGCCGGTTCGGTCACTTACTTC
>NZ_DDDQ01000091.1:0-20749 GCF_002336325.1 Roseivirga sp. UBA1976
AAGGGTTTATTGAGTGCATGATAACCCTGCTTTTACCACCAGGTAGGCATGCGGTTCGAAACCTCAATTTACAGAGCTTCGCGAACAGCCTTGAAGTATAAATGGCATGGCGAGTCATGTGCCCAGCGTCTCAAGTGAATTGGCTAATCGCTTTGGCGGCCTTTAAAGGAGGGACTATTCCAAGGTTTGACCAGGAATTTTGGCGTCTAAATAAATAGCTTTCAATGGCTGTATTCTGGCAATGAGCAGAATACAGAAGCTCTTGTTATCAGTATTTTCAGGGCTCAATTTTTGGGAGGGGAGGCTGCAAAATCTTTTTCTGTATTTTACACCTGAGGTCGAATATTTTTCTAATTTCCTTTGATTTTATGGCTTTCCTAACAGTTCAATTTCGGTCATTTCCAAAGGTTTCATACATTCTTTGCGAAGTGGTTATTTATACTGATTCTAAATTAATTAAATGATCGTTGAGTCTTCTGTAAAATGCTGTGAATCAGTAATATATAGAGTGGTTTTAAGGGGCTTTTTACTGGTTTTCAAGAATAAAATTTAGTTTGAAATAAGGCCTTCTGATACTACCTTTGCCACGAGTTTCAAGAATTGGGACAATCTGTGATCAAAAATAGACTTTACATGGTAGCTAGAAAAACCATTGTTCGTTATGCGACAGCATGCCTGCTAGTATGCTGTTTTGTTTTTTCTGGGCAGCAATCTTTTGCACAACGCGATGCTGTACCAACCGATGAAGCCATCATTGCTGAAGGAGAAAAACTCTTCAACGAATATCAGTGTAATTCCTGTCATAATGTGGTTGGAAAAAAAGTAGGGCCGGCATTGGCAGGTGTTTACGACCGCAGAGATTTGGACTGGATTTACAGCTGGGTAAAAAATTCTCAGGCAATGATTGCCGCAGGAGATCCACAGGCTACGGCACTCTGGAATGAGTACAAGCCTTCGGCCATGACCCCTTACGATCTGGAGAATGATCAGATTTTGGCCATTATGGCCTATGTAAGAAATGTAGAGGAGAACCCTCCGGCCGACAAGAATACTGTAACCGGTGGTGGTGAAGAAGGGCCTGCTGGAGGTTCAGGAGTGCCTGAATCTTACCTTAATATAATAGTAGCGGCTCTTATTGTGGTGCTGGTACTCATTCTTATTGTATTGGCCATCATTATTGGAGTGCTTAAAAAGTACCTTCAGGATAAAGAAAATATTTCTGAAGAAGACAAGGAGATTGTAAACGAGAAGTTTAGCCTGGTGGCTTTTGTAAAGAGCCCAACAGTTATCGGTATTGTCACTTTTCTTGTAATTGCTCTGGCAGCCAAAAATGTAATTGACGGCCTCTACACTATCGGTGTTCAGCAAGGCTATGCTCCAAAGCAGCCAATTGCTTTTTCTCACAAGCTGCATGCCGGTGAATATGAAATTGCTTGTCAATATTGCCATACCGGTGTGGAAATAGGTAAGTCTGCCAATATTCCTTCAGTGAATATCTGTATGAACTGCCATAGTTCAATCAAGACAGACTCTCCGGAAATTCAAAAACTTTATGCTGCTCAGGAGAGTGGCGAACCCATTGAATGGGTTAGAATTCACAACCTGCCTGATTTGGCTTACTTCAATCACTCACAGCACGTGAAGGTAGGTGGTGTAGAATGCCAGACCTGTCACGGAGAAATCCAGGAAATGGAAGTGGTGAAACAACACGCTCCATTAACTATGGGTTGGTGTATCGACTGTCACAGAAATACCAGTCTTAATACTCAAGGCAACGGTTACTATGATCGTTTGGTTGAGCTGCATAATCAAAACTCTGCTACACCAATGAATGTAGCCGATATAGGTGGTTTGGAATGTGCCAAGTGTCACTATTAATTAATTGAATTCGCGATTTCTGATTGATATACAATGAAAGAAAATCAAAAAACATACTGGAAAGGTATCGAGCAGTTGACAAACGATGCTGAGTTTGTCAAGAAGAATGAATCAGAGTTTCCTGAGTACCTTCCTATCAGCGAACAAGGAGGAGAGACCAACAACAGGAGAGACTTCCTTAAGTTAATGGGCTTTGGCGTGGCGGCAGCCACCTTGGCGGCTTGTGAAGCCCCGGTAAGAAAGGCCATTCCTTATCTTAACAAGCCTGTAGATGTGGATCCATCGGTTCCCAACTACTACGCATCTACCTATGTGAATGGTGGCGATGCGGTGAGCGTTGTGGTTAAGACCCGTGAGGGAAGACCGATTAAGGTAGAAGGAAACAAATACAGCACCATCACCAAGGGTGGAACCAATGCCCAGGTTGAAGCTTCTGTTCTTTCATTATACGACAAGGAAAGACTAACCAACCCTCTTAAAGAAGGTGCTGAGATTGACTGGGAAACCCTCGACCGTGAAGTGACAGCCAAGCTGGCAGACATTGCGGCCAAAGGTGGCCAAATCAGAATCGTGAGCAATACTGTACTCAGCCCTACCACCAAAAAGGCAGTTGCAGAGTTTGTGGCTAAGTATCCAACAGCTCAGCATGTGTCTTACGACCCTGTTTCGGCTTATGGTATAACTGAAGGAAACAAGAGGTCTTTTGGTGAGGCTATGATACCCTCATACGATTTCAGCAAAGCCAAAACAATCGTAAGTGTTGGAGCCGACTTCCTGGGAACCTGGATTTCGCCAATTGAATTCTCTAAGCAATACGCTCAAACAAGAAAAATTAATGAGCACCATAGAGAGATGTCGAGACACTATCAGTTCGAGTCTAATCTTTCATTGACTGGTGCCAACGCAGATTACAGAACGCCTATTAAACCTTCTCAGGTTGGGCCTTTGGTAGCTGCCATGTACAATGCCATTGCGGCCAAGGCCGGACAGCCAAAGGTGAGTGGTGGTAGTGTTTCTGCAGATTACCTCAATGCCGCAGCCAATGAGCTTTGGGCCAACAGAGGCCAGTCGTTGCTGGTATGCGGATCTAACGACCCTGCAGTTCAGGTGCTGGTAAACGGCATCAACAGTATGTTGGGGAACTATGGCACTACTATTAATGCCAACGCCCCTGTGCATTACCGACAAGGTGATGATATGGCCATGGCCAATCTGGCAAAAGATCTGAATGCCGGAAGAATTGCAGGTCTTATCTTCTTTAACTGTAATCCGCTATATAATTCAGCAGAAGCTTCGGCTTTGGCAGCCGGGGTAGCCAAGGCTACATTGACTGTTTCAACTTCCGATAGGTTGGACGAAACAGCGTCTGCTGTACAGTATGTGGCTCCAGATCATCATTACCTGGAGCAGTGGAACGATGCGGAGTTGAGAAGTGGCTATATCAGCCTTACGCAGCCAACCATTTCACCACTATTCAAGACAAGACAAGCACCTGAGTCGTTCCTTAAGTGGGCCGGACAGGATGTAGAATACTATACCTACCTTCAGAATAACTGGAGAGAAACTTACTTCGCAAAGCAGAGCGACATCTCCAACTTCCAAATGTTCTGGGATAAGGCTCTTTATGATGGAGTAGTAGACTTTGGGACCACCGCAAAAAACCTGAACTATGATTTCGCTGCGGCTGCTACAGCGGCTACCAGTATAGGTCAGAATTACAAGTCGGCTGGTTCTGGATTGGAGTTAGCGCTCTATGAAAAAATTGGTATAGGAGACGGTAGCCAGGCCAATAACCCCTGGTTGCAAGAAATGCCCGATCCTGTAACCAAGGCTACCTGGGACAACTACCTGACCATTTCAATTGCTCAAGCCAACGAACTGGGTATTGAAATGAAAGAAGGAGAGACTCAGTTGGTAAGCCTAACAGTAGGAGGAAATACCATTGAAGTACCTGCACTGGTTCAGCCAGGTCAGGCCGAAGGTACGGTAGGCTTGGCCATAGGTTATGGCCGAACAAAAGCCGGAAGAGTAGCCAATGGAGTGGGTGTAAATGCCTATCCTTTCATTACCAAACTAAATGGTGCCAATACCATGGACGTGCTGGCAGGAGTATCGGTGGCAGCTACCGGTAAACCCTACAGAATTGCCCAAACTCAAACTCATCAGACCTACATGGGACGTGAAAACGTGATCCAGGAATCGGTTTTGACGGAGTATAAGAAAGATACCAAAGCCGGACGAGTATATCCTAAAATATACAAAGACGGCAAATACTATAAGCCTTCTAAAATTACCCTTTGGAGTGGTCACGAGTACAACAACCACCACTGGGGAATGACCATAGACATGAACTCTTGTACAGGCTGTTCGGCATGTACAGTGGCTTGTCAGGCAGAGAATAACATTCCTGTAGTAGGTAAAGAAGAGGTGCTCAACCGTAGAGAAATGGCCTGGATAAGAATAGACAGGTATTACTCTGCTGCCAACCCTGCCGGCAATAAAAAAGAGCTGGAGCAGGCTGCGGCCAATCCGGAAGTAACCTTCCAGCCTATGATGTGTCAGCATTGTAACAACGCACCATGCGAAACGGTGTGTCCTGTGGCAGCTACCACTCATAGTACTGAAGGTCTTAACCAAATGACTTACAACAGATGTATTGGTACAAGATACTGTGCCAACAACTGTCCTTATAAAGTAAGACGATTCAACTGGTTTAAATACCACGACAATACGCAGTTCGACAAGAACTCTTCCATGAACAATGATTTGGGTAAAATGGTATTGAACCCAGATGTTACTGTTCGAGCAAGAGGTGTAATGGAGAAGTGTAGCATGTGTGTGCAGCGTATTCAGGCTGGTAAACTTGCCGCTAAGCGTGAAGGCAGAAGACCAGTTGATGGAGAGATCAACACGGCTTGTGCATCGGCTTGTCCTTCAGATGCCATTACTTTTGGAGACCTTAACGATCCTAATTCTAAAATCTCTCAGCTACTTCAGATTGAAGAGAAGAAAGAAGGAGAGAAGGTTACCGAGCGTGTGGTGAATGAAGACAGAGCATACCATGTGCTGGAAGAGCTGAACGTGAATCCGAACGTTTGGTACATGACCAAGATCAGAAACAAGGATAAAGAAACAACAGAAGCTTAAAATAAACCGAAAGAATATGCAGGTTACTTCATCCGTAAGAAAACCTTTAATCACAGGCGGTAAGACCGTTCATGATGTTACCGAAGACATCTGTAGACAGGTAGAAGCTAAGCCCTCCAAACTTTGGGGAATGGCCTTCGGAATTTCAGTTGTCACGCTTCTCATAGGTTTTGTGGCCGTGGCCACCACCCTTTGGGAAGGAATCGGAATGTGGGGTCTTAATAAAACCGTAGGTTGGGCCTGGGATATTACCAACTTCGTATGGTGGGTTGGTATAGGTCACGCAGGAACACTGATTTCTGCCATTCTTTTGCTCTTCAGACAGAAATGGAGAATGTCCATCAACCGGGCAGCAGAGGCAATGACTATATTTGCTGTTATTTGTGCTGCTCAATTCCCAATACTACACATGGGTCGTCCGTGGCTGGGAGCATACTGGGCACTGCCTTTACCTAACACTTTCGGTTCGCTTTGGGTAAACTTTAACTCTCCGCTTCTGTGGGACGTTTTCGCCATCTCTACTTACTTCTCCGTATCGCTCGTTTTCTGGTTTCTTGGGCTAGTTCCCGACTTTGCCACTATTCGAGACAGAGCTACCGGTATTCGTAAGAAGATTTATGGTGCACTCTCTCTTGGGTGGGATGGTGCCGCAAAGACCTGGAGTCGCTATGAGTCCGTATCGCTGATATTGGCTGGTTTGGCTACTCCGCTGGTACTTTCAGTACACACCATTGTATCGTTCGACTTTGCTACCTCAGTAATTCCTGGATGGCACACCACCATTTTCCCTCCTTACTTCGTGGCGGGTGCTATATTCTCAGGTTTTGCCATGGTGCTAACGCTTATGTTGGTAACACGGGCCGTATTTAAACTGCAAGACTACATCACTATTGAACACATCGAAATGATGAACATAGTGATCATTGTAACCGGGTCTATTGTAGGTATTGCCTACATCACTGAGTTCTTTATTGCCTGGTACTCAGGAGTTCCGGCAGAACAATATGCCTTCTACAACAGAATGCAAGGACCTTACTGGTGGGCTTACTGGTCGATGATGACATGTAACGTAATTTCACCTCAGCTTTTCTGGTTTAAAAAGATCAGAACCAGCATTGCAGCCACTTTCATACTTTCAATCATTGTGAACATTGGTATGTGGTTCGAGCGCTTTGTAATTATTGTTACTTCATTGCACAGAGACTTCTTGCCTTCTTCATGGGCAATGTTCTATCCAACTATTTACGATGTTGGGGTATATGTATTCACCTTCGGGCTATTCTTCACCGCGTTCTTCCTTTTTGCGAAGTTCTTCCCGGTAATCAACATGGCCGAAGTAAAAAGTATTATCAAATCATCATCTGAAAAAACTGCTTAATCATGAGTGACTCTAAGAATTTCTTATTGGGCGTCTTTGATGACGAAGATGTTTTGCTAAAAGCAGTTGGCAAAATCCGTGGTGCTGGCGTGAAGATCCACGAAGTATATTCTCCCTTTCCAGTTCACGGATTGGATGAAGAGCTTGGGTATAAGCGTTCTAGGCTTCCAATTGCAGCCTTTATGTTTGGTGCCCTGGGCACAACGCTGGCCCTGGTAATGCAAATTTGGATGTTGGGTGTTGACTGGCCCATGATTATTGGTGGTAAAAACTTTATCGCTCTTCCGGATTTTGTGCCGGTAACCTTTGAGCTTACCGTTCTTTTGGCCGCTTTTGGTATGGTGGGTACTTTTTTGGTAGCCAGCGACCTTAAGCCATGGAAAGATCCTAAGATGTTGGATTTGAGAATTACGGACGACAAGCACGTAATGGCCATCGATCTTGGTAAAAATGCAGGTCTTCAGGAAGCACAGATAAATGCCTTGTTGAAAGACTCTGGTGCAGTTGAAGTGAATAATAAAAATGTTGAAGAATAAGCCTTCCGAAGATATGATTCAGAAATTGAAGATTTCTATTCCTATGCTGGCGCTCGCATTAGCCTGCGGTTGTGCGGCCAAGGGCGACTATACCGGCCTGGAATATGCCCCTCAGATGTATCATTCTGTGCCTTACGAGCCGCTTACGCAAATCAAAGACGAAGAGGCGGGTAAATGGCTTAGCAACAGAGAGGATGAAAAAGGAGAATTTTATAACTCCAACCCAAACAATCCTTATGCACAAAATGTCAGAAAGCCAGTAGAAGGTACGGTGAGAAGAAACCCTAACGATATGCTGCCTTACAGACTGGAAAAGGATGATATAACTGCGGCTGCTGCTATAGAAAACCCTTTCCCTGCCAGCGAAGAAATCATTGCAGAAGGCAGAAGACTGTATACTCAGTTTTGTCAGCATTGCCACGGTGCTAGTGGTAAGGGCGATGGAAAAGCCGGTGTGGCTTATGCAGGTGTGCCTTCATATACAGCACCTGCTCAGAGAAATTTGTCTCAAGGACACATCTTCCATGTTATCACTCACGGAATTAGACGTATGGGAGCACATGGTTCTCAGATTAGCGAAGATAAGCGATGGAAAATCGCAAGGTACGTTCAAACATTACAGCAACAGTAAACCGTAAATTTTTAAGAAATGGCAAAAGAAGTATTCGATTTTAACGCTGGCCTTAAGAAGAAGATCACTATAACCTTTATAGTGGGTGCGGTAATGTTGCTTATAGGGGCATTGAACCCGCAAAAAAACAGCCACCACGAAGAAGCAGGCCATGGTGACGATACACACGGAACAGAACAGCACGATGATGCTGCAGGCGAGCATGGTGACGAAGGTCATGCTTCACTCACCGATGGAGACTATGAAGTACTAGCCACCGCTGGTGGAGCCGAAGGAGAAGAAGAGCACGGTAAAGGTTGGTTCGAGCGGTTTAAAGTAGACCTGTGGATCAATAATGTGTACTTTACCGGTCTGGCACTGATAGGTATTTTCTTCTTTGCAATACAGTATGCCGCACAGGCCGGATGGTCGGCCTACATTGTGCGAATCCCGCTTTCAATGGCTCATTGGATTTTACCTGCCGGAGTACTCATGGTATTGACATACCTCTTTGTGAGTCATGATGTATTCCATTGGACACACAGCGATTTGTATGAAGTGGGTGGCGATCACTACGATGGTATTATAGCAGGAAAACAAGCTTACTTCTTTGCTCCTCTGGAGGGCGGAAGTTTCCCTCTGTTTTTTGTGCTTCGCATGGTTGTTTTCTTCGCACTTTGGGTTTGGTTGTTCAAGAAGTTGAAAGGCCTTTCATTGGCCGAAGATGAGTTAGGAGGAGATACCTACTGGCACAAAATGAGAAAATGGTCAGCCATTTTCCTGGTGATCTTTGCCGTGTCTTCCTCAGTTTCGGCATGGGATTGGGTGATGTCTATAGATACTCACTGGTTCTCAACTATGTTTGGTTGGTATGTATTTGCAAGCTGGTTTGTTACTGGCCTGGCCTTCATTACTCTGGTTACCGTTCTGTTGAAGGAAGCCGGATATCTACCTCAGGTTACCACCAACCACTTGCACGATCTGGGTAAGTTTGTTTTCGCATTCAGTATTTTCTGGACATACATTTGGTTCTCTCAGTTCTTGCTGATCTACTACGCCAACATTCCGGAAGAGTCGGTATACTTTGTAGAGCGATTCCTTAGCGATAAATACGCTCCGTTCTTCTTTGTCAATCTGGTGTTGAACTTCTTCTTCCCATTCCTGACATTGATGACCAGAGATGCCAAGCGTTTGAATGTGTTCCTGAAGATGGTTTGCATAGTAGTAATGTTTGGTCACTTCATAGATTTCTATCTAATGATGACCCCGGGTACTATGGGAGAAAACGGATTCTTCGGATTTACTGAAATAGGAATGTACTTGATGTTTGGTTCTGCCTTTGTGTTTGTGGTGTTAAAAGCAATGTCTTCTTATGCTTTGGTACCCAAGAACCATCCCATGTTACAAGAAGCAAAACATCACCATATTTAAAATATTGACAAAAGAGATATGTTTGGTTTTTACATAGCACTTGCAGTTTTCCTAGTAGTAGCCATTCTGTTGTTGATCTTCAGAATTACTAGGCTGGTTAATGTGGTTAAAGGAACAGGAGAGGAGACTACCAGCAGTAGCAACAACATGAATGCGGTACTCATGATCGTGTTTATGGTTCTGTTCTTTGGCTTAGCAGGATGGTATTCCTGGGCTCATTTCGATGCCTACGACCCTCCGGTAGCTTCAGAACATGGTGAGTTAACAGATAAATTGTTCTGGAGAACCATGTGGATTACCGGTATCGTATTCGTGGTTACCAACATCCTTTTGTTTGTATTCTCTTATAAGTACCGTTACAACAAAAACAAGCGCGCCTTATTCTATCCGCACAACAACAAGTTGGAGTACCTTTGGACTGGTGTACCGGCCATTGTATTGACTTGGTTGGTAATTTCGGGTTGGATGGCCTGGGATGGAATAATGAGCGAAGCCCCTGAAGAGTCTGAGCAAATTGAGATCATGGGCTATCAGTTCGCGTGGTCAATCCGCTACGGAGGAATGGACAACCAGGTGGGCGACTATGACTACCGACTCATTGATGCCATCAATACGCATGGAGTAGACTTCTCCGACAGAGCCAACTTTGATGATTTTATGAGCAACTCTTTGGTAATTCCTAAAGGAAAGCCGGTGTTGCTTAAAATTAGAGCCAGAGATGTCCTTCACTCTGTATTTATTCCTCACATGAGAGTGAAAATGGATGCCGTACCGGGTATGCCAACGCAATTCTGGTTTGTAGCCAATAAGACTACAGAAGAAATGAGAGTAGAAGAAGGTAATCCCGATTTCAATTACGAGCTGGCTTGTACTGAAATTTGTGGAGAGGGACACTTCTCTATGAGTAAAATTGTGACTGTACTTGAGCCTGAAGAGTATGAGAAGTGGAAGGCTGAGCAGAAGTCGTGGTTATCTAAAAACCCGTCTTACATGTCGCAAGTACCAGATAATTTGAAAGAACTGGCCATGGTTTCGGCTGGCATTAACGAATAAAAAGAACTTAACATCATTAGAATATGGCAACAGCAGCAGAAGCGCATATTGATGTACATGGCCATGACGATCACCACGATCATGACCATGAGCAGTCATTTATTTCTAAATATATATTTTCTACCGACCATAAGACCATTGCCAAACAATTCCTGATTACGGGTATTATTTGGGCAGTAATTGGAGCGGCTCTTTCGGCTATTTTCCGTTTACAGCTTGGTTTTCCAGAGGCAGACCTCGGTTGGTTGAGGCCTCTTTTAGGTAAATGGATTTCTCCTGAAGGAACCCTTGACCCTGAATTCTATCTGGCCTTGGTAACCATGCATGGTACCATTATGGTGTTCTTTGTATTGACAGCCGGATTGAGCGGTACATTCTCGAACTACCTTATTCCATTGCAAATTGGTGCCAGAGATATGGCCTCAGGCTTTATGAACATGCTTTCTTACTGGTTCTTCTTTGTTTCCAGTGTAATCATGCTCATCTCTCTGTTTATTGAAACAGGACCGGCCTCAGGTGGATGGGTGGTTTATCCGCCACTTTCTGCACTACCGGAAGCCATGTCGGGCTCCGGATTGGGTATGACTTTGTGGTTGGTAGCCATGGTGTTCTTTATTGCATCTTCATTGTTGGGAGGTATCAACTATGTGTCTACCGTTATTAACCTCAGAACAAAAGGGATGACCTTTAGCCGACTTCCGTTGACTATTTGGGCCTTCTTCCTTACTGCGGTAATCGGTATTCTGTCTTTCCCTGTGTTGTTTGCTGCAGCTTTGTTGTTGGTATTCGACAGAAGCTTTGGAACCTCATTCTATTTGTCAGAAATCTATATCAATGGGGAGGCACTTCCCAATGTTGGAGGTAGCCCAATTTTGTACCAGCACTTGTTCTGGTTCTTAGGTCACCCCGAAGTATATATTGTACTCTTGCCAGCCCTGGGTATTACTTCAGAAATTATTGCCACTAACTCCAGAAAACCAATTTTCGGATACAAGGCCATGATTATCTCAATGATGGGTATCACATTCTTATCCTTCATTGTATGGGCACACCACATGTTCGTTTCAGGTTTGAACCCATTCCTTGGATCAATATTCATGTTCCTGACCTTAATCATTGCGGTGCCTTCGGCAGTAAAGGTGTTCAACTATCTTACCACGCTTTGGAAAGGTAACATTGTCTTTACACCGGCCATGTTGTTCTCTATTGGTTTGGTGTCGGTATTTATATCAGGTGGTATTACCGGTATTTTCCTTGGAAACTCGGCTATCGATATTCAGTTGCACGATACTTACTTTGTGGTGGCTCACTTCCACCTGGTAATGGGTGCGGCATCATCGTTCGGTCTGTTGGCAGGTGTTTACCACTGGTTCCCTAAAATGTTTGGCAGAATGATGGACGCCAGACTTGGTTATATTCACTTCTGGTTAACCTTCATTGGTATTTATTCGGTATTCTTCCCAATGCACTACATTGGTATTGCCGGATTCCCAAGAAGATACTATTCATTTACCAACTTCGATGCCTTTAGCGGATTCACCGATTTGAACATGTTCATTTCGATTGCGGCTATTGCTACCTTCATTGGCCAGTTTATTTTCCTTTTCAACTTCTTCTATAGCATTTTTAGAGGAAGAAAGGCTCCGGCCAACCCTTGGAAGTCGACCACGCTGGAGTGGACTACTCCCCGAGTACCTGGGCACGGCAACTGGCCTGGTGAAATTCCGAAAGTGTATCGTTGGGCTTACGATTATTCTAAGCCGGGTGCTGAAGATGACTTTATACCACAAACTGTTCCTTTCTCTCAAACCATGGAATCTAACCTTCCTCATGAGAACGATATGATTGCTTTGGAGAAGGAAATGGATGCAGAGGAGATTGTGGTTCATGAAGCCAAGCACTAACAAAGGAAGATCATTTAGGCGGTTTTCGGCCGTCACTATCATAGCCGTTTATTTGCTGATAGCGGTAGGCGGTATTGTAAGAACTACAGGGTCGGGAATGGGATGTCCTGACTGGCCCAAATGTTTCGGGAGCTGGGTTCCACCAACCGATGAAAGCCAGCTCCCGGCTAATTATAAGGAAGTATACGTTCAGCAGAGGGTTGATAAAAACGTGAAGTTTGCCAGATACTTATCGGCTTTAGGGTTCGGTGAGTTGGCCAATCAAGTGGAAAATGACCCTTCAATACTGGAGGAGGAAGATTTCAACCCGGTTAAAACCTGGACAGAATATGTGAATCGCCTGATTGGTGCGATTATAGGACTCCTGATATTTGGTACTGCGGTGCTTTCAGTGAGGTTCTGGAAAGAAGATAAACTAATCACTGTTCTTTCATTTCTTGCATTTGTACTCGTAGGTTTCCAGGGATGGATCGGGTCGATTGTGGTGAGTACGAACCTGCTGCATTGGATGATTACCATACACATGCTCATTGCTTTGGTGATTGTTTGCCTGCTCATATATGTATATCACAGATCTAAACCGGTTCAGTCTGATTATAGCTCCAGCCGTCTTGGTACACTAAAAAGACTTACCCTCCTTTGCCTTAGTTTAAGCCTCATTCAAGTGGTGTTAGGCACGCAGGTAAGAGAGTCTATAGACATGCTGGCCAAATCGTTGGAAAGGTCTGAGTGGGTAGCCAATCTTGGGCTTACTTTCTATATCCATAGGTCATATTCACTCTTACTATTGGGGCTGCATGCTTTTCTGCTTTGGAAATTGTGGAAAGAAGATATACGGCATACGCAGTTGGTGAAACCTACCAGATGGTTGATGGCCATAGTGGTTATTGAAATAGTAAGTGGGGTCATAATGGCCTACTTTGCCGTACCTGCTGCTATACAACCAGTGCATTTGCTTTTAGGATCGGTGATGATTGGAGTGCAGTATTATCTGTGGCTCATGTTGAGAGAAAAAGAATTGAAGTTGGCCTGAAATGGTTAATAACACAGCAAATATCAATGTAGAACTCACAGTTTCTCAAAAGGTGAAAGCCTTTGTGGAACTAATGAAAATGAGGCTGTCGCTTTTAGTAGCGTTCTCCTCTGCCTTTGGCTATGCGTTGGCTATGGGGGGCAGAGTAGACTGGATGCAACTGGCTGCTTTATTTGTGGGGGGCTGGTTGGTGAGCGGAGCCTCGTGTACTGTGAATCAGGTGTTGGAAAAAGACTATGACCGGGTAATGAAACGTACTCAGAATCGTCCATTGCCCACCGAACGATTATCTAACTCTGAATCGCTGTGGTTTGCTCTGGTAGTGGCCTGTTTAGGAATTGGCCTCTTGTGGGTATCTACCAACTTGCTTACCGTTGGTCTTTCATTGCTCTCTATGGTGCTGTATAGTTTTGTATATACACCTTTAAAGCGAGTAGGGCCAATTGCCGTTTTCGTGGGAGCTTTTCCAGGAGCCTTGCCTCCATTGTTGGGTTGGACTGCGGCAACGGGGTCTATTTCCCATGAAGCGCTTATTATTTTCGGAATTCAATTCATCTGGCAGTTTCCACACTTTTGGGCGATAGCCTGGGTGGCCGATGATGATTATAAAAAGGCAGGTTTTAAGCTACTTCCGGTAAAAGGGGAGAAGGATATGAAAACGGCTTTTCAGATTATGACTTATACCCTGTTCCTGATTCCATTGGGTCTGTTGCCCACGTATTTTGGTCTTACAGGTATAAACTCGGCAGTTGTTGCCACGGTTTGTGGAGTGCTGTTCTTAGCCTCAACCATTAAGTTAATGAGAGATCAGTCGCGTAAGTCGGCATTGAGGATCATGTTTGGTTCCTTTTTGTACTTACCGATTGTGCAGATTGCGTATTTGTTGGATATGGTAAAATGATGATGGCTGAAGATTACAAACTTGTAGATACACCGGTGGAACAACCCCTTTCAATGCATCCTAAAAAATTTGCACTGTGGTTGTTCATCGTGACGGTGGTTATGATTTTTGCCGCCTTCACCAGTGCCCACATTGTGCGCCAGGCCGATGGCGATTGGTTGATATACGACTTGCCCACTATGCTATGGTATACTTCGGCCATTATTCTGTTGAGCAGTGTGTTTATGCAATGGGCCTACATGGCGGCTAAAAAAGACAAACTGGAGCAGGTAAAACTGGCCTTGGCTATTACAACAGTACTGGGAATTCTATTTCTGGTAGGACAGGTTAAAGCCTGGGGGCAGTTGGTAGATAATAACATTTACTTTAACGGTAACCCCGCAGGAAGCTTCCTGTACGTGTTTACCTTTGTTCATGCCCTGCACTTAGTCAGCGGTGTGATATATCTGATATATATGCTAATTTCGTCTTACAAATATAAGGTGCACGCCAAGAACATGCTCAACATGGAAATGTGTTCTACCTGGTGGCACTTCTTAGGCGGACTTTGGATTTATTTGTTCATATTTTTATTGCTGAATCATTAAATAACTAACCAAATCTATGGCAACTACTGCTACAATAAGTAAAAAGAACCTCTGGGGTGGAGGGGTAGAGCCTCTGAAGGCCAGCTATGGTAAGCTGATGATGTGGTTCTTTCTACTGTCAGATGCGTTTACCTTTTCTGGTTTGCTCATTACCTATGCATTCCTGCGTTGGAGTGCTCCGGCCTATAAGGGAGATCCAGATGCATTCACCTTCTCAACCGAGTACTGGCCAATTCCGGAAAAGGTATATGAGGCCTTCCCTGGTTTTCATGGTGTTGAGCTTCCTTTGGTTTTTGTTGGTTTAATGACCTTCATCCTCATTTTGAGCTCTGTGACCATGGTATTGGCAGTAGAGGCAGGACACAGAATGGATAAAAAGGGTGTGGTAAAATGGATGCTATGGACCATTATTGGTGGTTTTGCTTTCTTGTCTTGCCAGGCTTGGGAGTGGAGTCACTTTATTGCCGGAACTGATACAGCAACCATAGGTGATGTAGTGATCAATGGAGTTTGGAAAGAAAACTATGAAATATTTGGAGCCAACCTCACATACAATCAATATGGACCTCCGGCCTTTGCCGCACTATTCTTCTTTATTACCGGATTCCACGGATTCCACGTGTTCTCTGGGGTAGTGCTTAATGTAATTATCTTCTTTAATGCAGCCAATGGCCTGTATGAAAGAAGAGGGCACTATGAAATGGTTGAAAAAGTTGGCCTCTACTGGCACTTTGTAGACCTCGTTTGGGTATTTGTGTTTACTTTCTTCTACTTGATTTAAAAGACTTTTTATAATGGAACAAGCAACAACTAACGTAGTGGCTCAACCGGCCGACAGATCGAAAATACTGGGTATTTGGAAGATAGCCGGTATACTGGCTTTCGTTACGGCAATAGAGTATGTATTTGCCTTTACTATGGATGCCGGAACTCTACGCTCAGCAATATTTATTGGTTTAACCATTGTTAAAGCTTTCTACATTGTCTCTGAGTTTATGCACCTGGGGCATGAAGTGAAAGGTTTGATTTACTCAATCATTTTACCCATGATCTTTATTGTGTGGCTTATTGTGGCCCTGGTAAACCTGGAAGGTGCAGCCATAAAAGAATCTAAGGGTGTGCAGGACTATGAACCTGCAGGAACAGAGCACGTGGAAGAATCGCATTAGATGAAGCAAGATTTTCATTAAGTACAGAATCAGGTCAAATCCATTGGCCTGATTTTTTAGTTTATAAAGCATGGGAAAGAAGGCCGTATTTCTGTTTTTATTAATCGCTCTGCCGGTAATGATTTTTCTATTCCTGAAATTCTTTGGGAGAAACGAATTCACTATACCGGTATACTACGAGCAAGGACTTGGCGACTCGCTTTCAACTCCCTGTTTAGACAAGGCCAATAAGCAATACCTTGTTAACTCAGATTTGCTTCCAAAAGGAGGTATTAATATTGTCCATTTTGAACAAGCCGATGGCCCCGTTCTAAAGTCTCGCTTAGAAGAATTGGAGCGGGTGCAAGATGTCTTCTATGAAGACGATCATATCCGGTTAAACACGTTTCTTAACAGTCAGACCATTGCACTGGATGATATAACAGATTATAACAGGCGTATTCAGTTTCTTGATCAGTTTTGGAATATGGAGGCGCTGGATAGCGCATCTTGGGCAGAACTTAAATACTGCTCCATGGCCATGACCCCTCTTGACAACCGTGTGGTGCTGGTAGATGCCGCAGGGAGAATACGGGGTTATTACAATATTTTGGAGCGGAAAGAAACAGACCGCCTTATCCTTGAGTTAAGAATTTTAAAAACCGAAGAATAGTATGGCACAAACGCTGGAAAAGAAAAAGTCGATGGTGTGGATTCGTATCCTTTCAGTAGCAATACCACTCGCAGTGGCTGTATTGCTTGGCTTACCTACCAAACTCAACCTGGGTGAGTGGGTGTACAACCTTCCGCATGCCATAGGGGCTATTAATACTCTTACTTCGGTTTGTCTTATTGCGGCCTTTATAGCGGTAAAACAAAAGAAGATCAAGCTTCACCAACAAATGAATACGGCCGCTTTTATTTTAGGCGCTATATTTCTTGTACTCTACGTCTTGTACCATGCCAGTGCTCAATCTACTCCTTATGGAGGCGAAGGAGCTTCAAGGTACATCTACTATTTCTTTCTTATTTCTCATATTCTGTTGTCCATTGGGGTTGTGCCGCTTGTGTTACTGGCTTTCTATTATGCCCTCAACAACATGATCGATAAGCATAAAAAGATTGTGAAGTATACTTTTCCAATCTGGCTATATGTATCTGTTACGGGTGTTATTGTTTACTTGATGATTTCTCCCTATTACATGCATTGATGGGAATTATGAGCATTAAGAATTATCTTTGCAGCATGAGTAAGCTCTGGAGAAAATCGGTATGGGTTGGGTTATTTCTGATGGTTTCAGGAACTCAATTACTAGCGCAATGTGCCATGTGCCGTGGTTCCGTTGAGTCTACCGTAAGTGCCGGAGATACCTCCATGGCAGCCAATCTCAACCTTGGTATACTTTATCTGTTCTTTACACCATACGTGTTGGTAGCAGCTATCGCCATTATTTGGTACAAAACCAGTAGAAAAAATGTCAGAAAAGCCAAAGGTGCTGGCAGTATTGCAGGGTAGGTGCCCTCAATGCAGAAAGGGCAAACTTTTCCAACACACGGCCTACAATCTGAGCAAGTTCACGCAAATTAATACGCATTGCAGCCATTGCGGGGTGAAGTTTGAGAGAGAACCACGATTTTTCGATGGCGCTATGTACATTAGCTATGGGCTCTCTGTGGGGCTCTTTCTGGTGTCTGCCTTTATCATTTACCTCTTCTTTCATCCGGTTTCCGAAAACGTTTATATGATCGCAATCATATCGGAGGTTGTGCTGCTCTATCCCCTCATGTTTCGTTATTCCCGTATTTTCTACCTCTATCTCTTTGGGGAGCTAAAGTTTGGCGGTTCTATGAAGTAATTCTTTCACTACGCAAACTATTCACCGCCATTTAGGTAATATTTTTGCTTGGTGCTCCCTAATTCTTCCCATGCGGGAAATTATTGTTAGATTTCATCGTAGAAAAAAGGGTGATTAGATTGAGCCGCATTCGACAGTTATTATTCCAGCACAAAGCCTTTTTGTTGAGCGTATTATTGGTTGGGCTCACCCTGATAATTGACGAAGCTATTTTCTCTGACCAAAGGAGAAGGGTAAACCCTCAGGAAACTATAACGGAAAATCTGCACAAACAACTCAATGAGCTGGATGGGCTGTTGCAGCAATTGAGCGACATAGCCGTAGTGGATCTCAGTCGTCTTTTCAACCGTTTTGAGAGCAATGATGAAATGCCCTACTTCATCTATGAAAACGGGGAGGTAATCTATTGGAGTACCAACCGCTTTGTACCCAAATATGGCACACTGGATGGTACTTACATTTATCGGTTTCTGGAGCTCAAGAGTGGCAAGTACATAGTAAAGCGCAAAGTGATTAACAGCTCGCAAAACCGCGTAGTTGAGATTTACGCACTCCTTCCGCTTACATCGGACGTGGCTCTCAACGAAAGCTTTGAAGAACACGGGCTAAACGGAGAAATTTTTGGACGCTCATCTTTCACACTCAATGCTCAGGAACAGGAGAATGGCAAAAATATTTATGCTCCGGAGGGTATTTTCCTCTTTTCGTACGAAGGAACCCAACGCATGAAGATTGATTATCCGAAGTATGCGGTCTTTATATTGGTGCTCTACCTGGTAGCTATTTACTTTTTCCTGAAGTCGGGTTATGACTATGCCCAATACCTCACCAATAGAAACTATCTGACGCTTGGTGTGTTGGTTTTAGTCATTTTCATTGGTGTTACCCGCTACTTTATGTTGCGCTATGAGTATCCGCTAAGTGTGGTGGAGTGGTCACTTTTTGAACCTGATCAGTTTGCCGAAAGCTTATGGCAACCGTCATTGGGCGATTTTTTACTTAATCAGTTGGCCATAGTGGCGATAGTTACTTTCACCTTCCTTAGACTCAGAAAACGTCAAACCGATCGCCATAGGATTAAACCTCTGGCGGTGGTGGGAGGTACTCTTTTCTTGCTGGCCAGTCTGCTGTATTTTGTTCAGGAGATAAGCTCACTGTTTGTCAATTCGCAGTGGTCTTTCGATGTAGGAACAGACATCAACTTCTCGCCCTTCAAGCTCATGGCTTATTGGGGAATCTTTGTGCTTGGTATTATTCCCTTTATTTCTGCTCATTATCTGAGTATAGAGTTAAGCAAAACCGACAAGAGAAAATGGGTACTAATGGTCTTGGGTGCAATTTGCTTGGTTCTGATAATTGTATCGGTAGGTTGGCCTTCTCAATATGTAATTGTGGGCCTTGTAATGGCCATATACTTACTTGTAGTAGTGGGCTTTCATTTTGCGGAGCAGCTAAGTCAGGCCAACTATTCCACTTTCCTTTACCTCTTTACTACCGCTTTGTTGGTGGCCACCATTTGTAGTGTGGTGTTGGACAGTCACATAAAAGAAGAGCGGCTGTCCAATAAGCGCATGTTAGCCACCAGGCTTTTGTCTGAAAATGATTGGGAAGCCGAATACTTGTTGTCTCAGGCAAAAGAACGCATAGAGTCAGATGTGCTCATACAGGCCAACATTACCAATCCATTTTCTTCCAAAGAACTTATCCGTCAAAAAATACAAAGGGTGTTTCTGGGCGATTACTTCGATAAATATGAGATAAATATTCTCTTGTTTAATGGTCGGGGAGCTCCTGTTAGTTCGGCTACCACGGTGAATTACGATGGTTTTTTACAGAGCCACGCCAGGCCGGAAAAAGAAACCTCTGTTGAGGGACTCTATTTCAATAGAAGTAATTATCCGGTAGCACTCAATCAATACTATCTGTTCAATGAAATAAAGCGATACAATACCATAATTGGTTATGTAATAGTCATTCTCGATAGAAAGGAGGTGCTTAACAATAGCATATTGCCAAGGCTTTTATTAAGCGAGTCGGCTCCATCTCAAGGTCTGAGGCATTTAGACTATGCCGTGTTTGAAGGAGAGAAGCTGGTAAAGAGTGTTGGCGACTTTAACTACAGAAGAGATTTCGATGTGAGCATGCTCTCTAATCCGGCTATTTACGATGGAACAATGAGCCTGGCGGGTTATGACCATCTGGCAGTAAAAAATCAGGCCAACAACCAGGTGTATATAATCTCTAACCATCACTACCCCCTACAGTATGTAATTACCAACTTCAGCATCTTTTTCTTGTTTACGGTAGCCATGATTATTCTCATTTTCGGAATTTCCGCAGGCTACTTCAATTGGAGAAAGCAATCCGTAACGCTTTCAGCCAAAATTCAGATTCTACTCAATTTTGCCTTCTTCTTGCCACTTATTATTGTGAGTATTGTGGTACTCAGGCTGGTGAACAAAACGGTGGAGACCAATATTGAGAATCAGTACCTTTCTACTACTGAAAGTGCAGCACAAAATATAGCCAACCAGTTGCAGGCCTTTTTGGAAGGGCAGAATGAGAATAATGAGGCCCTGGAAAACCGAATTGCAGAAATAAGCCAATATGCCCGGGCCGACATGAACTTGTTCAATACCAATGGCCGACTGATCGCTACCAACCAACGGCTTATCTTCGATAATGAGTTACTAGCACCTTTCATTAACCCACAGGCCATGGCAGGAATTGTGGAATCCGGAGAGCGCGAAGAGCTGTATATTGAACGGGTGGGTAATCTCGACTTGAGTTATAAGGCTACTTATTATGGCATCCGGTCCAACGAAAATAATGCTTTATTGGGAGTATTGAGTATGCCGTTTTTCGATTCGGAAGAACAGTTGAAAGCCGAACAACGCGATATTCTCTCCAACATACTCAACTCATTCACCTTCATCTTTGTCATCTTTGTAGTGCTATCGTTTCTGGCTTCCAGAATACTCACATACCCATTTAAGT
Organism: Roseivirga sp. UBA1976; assembly: GCF_002336325.1. NCBI lineage: Bacteria > Pseudomonadati > Bacteroidota > Cytophagia > Cytophagales > Roseivirgaceae > Roseivirga > Roseivirga sp. UBA1976. The sequence continues at coordinate 20,460 of NZ_DDDQ01000091.1, forward strand.
ACCTCACAGAGAAGATTAAGACCACTACACTCTCCAACCTAAACGAGCCCATTTCCTGGCCAGCCGATGATGAAATTGGTCTGATGGTCAGGGAGTACAACAAAATGCTCAGCAATTTGGAGAAGAGTAAAAAGGCTCTGGCACTGAGCGAGAAGGAAAGTGCCTGGAGAGAGATGGCACAGCAGGTAGCTCATGAAATTAAGAATCCGCTTACTCCTATGAAGCTTAAGCTGCAACACCTGAAAAGAGTGCTTTCGGCAGCGCCAAATGTAGATATAGAGTTTAACAAG
>NZ_DDDQ01000085.1:0-807 GCF_002336325.1 Roseivirga sp. UBA1976
TGGATCAGATGTCTACTATAAAACCATGGGTAGTGGCGACCCCTTGTTGGTTATTCACGGAGGACCCGTACTCGATCACTCTTATTTTTTACCCCATTTGGAAGAACTCGCTAAAGACTACCGGCTTATTTTTTATGACCAACGCGCCTGTGGTAAGTCTTCACTTTCGATCGACTCCGCCACTATGAACCTCAATGGTTTTGTGGATGATATTGAGCAGATAAGAACCAAGCTGGGCCATGAAAAGCTGCACATTATGGGGCACTCCTGGGGAGGTTTGCTCGCTATGAAATATGCTATGGCCTATCCCGATAAGGTAGATCGTCTGATATTGGCCAACTCGATGGCGCCTAGTTCTGCCGACTGGCAAAAAGAAAATCTTGCCGCAGCCAACAACATAGACCCTAAAGACAAACGGAGGCTAGACAATATTGTGAGCACAGGCTTGCTGCGCACACCCAACCCAGTGCCCTACATAAAAGAAATGATGCTTTTGTCATTTAAAGCACAGTTTTTCGATAAACTCAAGATAGACCAACTGAACCTCAATATCCCGGAAGATTTTCAAAAGAGGAGTGCTGTTTTTGGACTGTTAGGCCCCGATTTGGCACAATACAACTTATATGCTGACCTAAAAAAGATTAAAGCTCCTGCACTGGTTATGTATGGCGATGCAGAAGCGGCCATTAACCTGCATGCTCGAAAAATGGTAGACTCTCTCAACAACGGACGCCTTAAGGTAATACCCACCTCCGGACACTTTCCTTTTATTGAAAATCCTATAGCTTTCAACCGAGCCGTTAGAGA
>NZ_DDDQ01000085.1:1103-8953 GCF_002336325.1 Roseivirga sp. UBA1976
AGCTTTCAACCGAGCCGTTAGAGATTTTCTGGATGATTAAAAAGGGAGAATTCTATTTTGTGTTGGCAACACAACGAAATCCGAATTTGAATAAATCTTCGAGTATTTTAGAGTCATCGATAATCAAAAAAGAGTTTAGAGATACTTCAGACGAAAAGGTGTTGTAAGAAGAAATTGTGGTTTTTAATGTTTCATTGATTTTGAACTGATCAAATAGAATTTCTGAGGTGTTTCCGTAAAGGTTGTAGATGCCTTGCTGATTGGGTCTGGAACTGTACACGTCTCGAATAATACCGGTGGAATTATGTCTTTGCCAACCAGATTTTTTCTCATCTTGAGTCATAGCCAACCATTGTGCTTTTGTTGGAAGTTGTAGGCCTGCCCATTCGGCATAAGTCAGAGCGTCTTTAAATGTTACATGAATAACGGGGTAGTCCATTTGGCTTTCCGTCCTGAGAGTTCCAAATTCATCATGTCGCCAGTTTACCGAATCAACTTCTACTAGCTCAAAAGTTCTTTCCCAACCATGGAATTTCTTTCTGTTGGCTTGTTCAAAATTTTCATAAGGCATTCTTTTTAATCTCTTCAAATAAGCGGAGGTCGCCCGCTTTATTTTTAGCACCTTAACTTTTTTATGTCCCAGTTCAGCTTCCGTAACATAGCCAGTATCATCTATAAACTCCTTGAATTGACGTAGAGTCACTTCGTTAGGCATGGTAAAGAATTTTGGAACAATTACCTTATTACCTTCCAGTTCAATTTTTGTTGTTGGTATCTCAATAAGGTCAGGTTGTTTGATGGATGCACCCGCGGTAAAAACAAGAGTTTCTAAGTGACTTATTTCTTCTTCCATAAATAAAGTGGGTGATTCACTTATTCTTTGCCCGGTTAGTGTTAAAGTTTTGTAGCTCACATGAGTTAAGAGGACTGAGTCTATGGAGTTAGATGTGTAATCAGTGTTTAATTCTATTTTTCCGTTTTTGTCACTTATGGCAATGAGTTTAAGGGTTTGCTTTGAACCTTGATTCAGTAGGGTTATAGCATGAACTCCTTCAATAGGTTTCTTCTCATTTTTATCATAAATGGTCAAAACAGGAGACTGCGCATTGAGGGTAGTACCTGCCAGAAGAAACGTCATAGTTAGTAAAAGTCTGTACTTCATTTGCCTAGTGGTGTATGAATGAAATAAGGTTACTTAAGCTTCAATCTTATGATAGGGGGATTTGAATTAGTTAGTGATTCTCTTGAGATAAGTGAGAACTTATCCAAAAGTATACCTTCATTATACGGTTCGCTAGATTCAAGAAATGAAAGAATTGCTTCAGGGTCAAAGTAGCAATAGATACTCTCATTATCCCGTCCTACAATATTTATTGAGTTTAACTTTACTTTATCATTAAGTTTTAAGCCCTTTACTATGCTAATCTCTTGATTAGAAGCAAAGCAAAAATAGTTTTGGTTTCCGCAAGTGAGGCTAAAAAAGAGGTGTTCCTTGAACAGAAAAACGTTGTCAAGATCATAGCAAAGCCCCATTTCTATAAGTGACTGATAATAGGAATCAGGGTATATGTGTCTCTCATTTAAGTCTTTAGAAGTCTTTCGATCCACAAGGTTTACTTTTATAAGAGGGAATATGGTTGCTGCACTGTCTAGGCTATAAATGTTGAAATCTCCATAGGAGACTATTGCTGTCTCGTTGTTGACTACAGAAATAGGGTTGGATGGTTCTATCCACAATTCTTTGTAAGGGGGCTGGCTTTCATATCCTTTAGAAAGAATGTTTAAATCCAGATCGGTAGTGTAAGTGTTGCTGCAAAAATTATCGTTACACTGATTAGATGTGCTAAACACCAGGTATTTTGGTTCAACGAATTCAAACGAATCGGCAAATAAAGTACTCCTGATTTTTGCCAGAAAATTCCCTTGAGCATCATATTTTAAAATGGAGAAGTAACCCTTAGAGTTATCTAAAATCCAGAGCTCAATAGTTCCATTATTATTAACAACTGTAAAGTCATTAATGTCCTGATATTCCGTTGGTCCTTCTCCCTCTACACCAATCTTTTGAATATAGCTTCCGCTAGAATCAAACTTGTACAGAGAGTTGGTGTAATCTTTGTCCAAAACAAAAATGAATTCCTCCAGACGATGAATCTTAGTTATAGAACCAATAAAGACTTCCTCACTGGAGAGCTCATAGATAGATATGGATGAAAAAAAATCGGTCAAATACCCATCTGTAGCTGTACCAATACTAATGTCGATTCGTTCTATGTTTTCATTATTTAAATTCTCTTCGCAAGAATAAAGAAGAAGGCTTAATAGCACTAGTCCAAATGGGGCTTTTATAGACATGTATGGCGCGTGTTGTTTATAAAAGAAGCTCTTTCTCCAGGGTTTGTTGGAAAAAGGAAATCTTAAGGTATAGCTTCTAACTCTTTTTTACAATATATACTCTAACCGTAGCTGAGTCTCATTACATTGAATAAAGAATACCAAAGACTTACTCTTGAATAACAGCATAGTTTGTTGGAGTAAACCATTTTTTACCTATTTAGCGAAACAGCTTTCAACCGAGCCGTTAGAGATTTTCTGGATGATTAACGGAGAGGTTAATTGCCCTTAGTTCAGTTCCTATCTCACGGCTATGGTACGCGTTACATCAAATGCTTTTTGAAAAAGGCAATGGTTCTTTGCCAGGCCAGAGTGGCAGCAGCCTCGTCATAGCGAGGGGTTGTATTGTTGTGAAAACCATGGTTTACATCAGGATACACAAAAGCCTCGTAGCTTACCCCATTGGCTTTTAGTGCCTGTTCGTAGTCCGGCCATCCGGCATTCACTCTACTATCCAGCCCCGCATATTGCAACATTAGAGGGGCTTTTATTTTGGCGGCATCTTCATTTGAAGGCTGGCTTCCATAAAAGGGTACGGCTGCACCCAGGTCGGGCAAGCGCACGGCCATCATATTGGAAATCCACCCACCAAAGCAGAAACCAACTACTCCCACTTTTCCGTTAGATTCAGGTCGGTTTTTAAGCCAATGATAAGCCGCTATAAAATCTTCAAGCATTTCATCCCTGTCTCGTTGCCGTTGCAGAGCCCGGCCCTCATCATCATTGCCGGGATAACCGCCCAACGGTGTTAGTGCATCCGGAGCAAGACTCATAAAACCATCGACAGCGCATCTTCGACCCACATCTTCTATGTATGGATTTAAACCTCTGTTTTCGTGTACTACAATTATGCCGGGTAGTTTGCCAGAAGCACCTTCTGGTTTCGAAAACAACCCTTTAATTTTTCCGCCCCCTTTTGGCGAATCGTAGGTAATATATTCACTACTCAAGCGGTCGTCATCAGCACTCACCAAAGCAGTGGTTTCATAATCGGGCATAATGAAGCTTAGAAGAGAGCTTATAGTGATACCACCAACGGCATAGACCGATAGTCGTTCAATGAATTTCCTGCGGTCAATCTTATTATGGGCATATTCATCATATAGGTCGAACACTTCTTGGCTAATGTCTTCTTTTTTGAGCGGCATAGTATAAGGGGTTGATTAACTGATAAATAAGTTAAGAAAATACCGGCTGTGTCTTACAAATCTTTTTACTGGCGGATTTGCGCTGGGCTTGAATGGCAACAGGAGGCCTGGTAATTTGTTTTTTAGGCCCGCTAGTTTCTCACAAACAACCACTTAACTCCTGAATAAATGCCTTTGCCAATAGCTCCGATTATACCGGCCTTCTTTTTTTGTTTGAGTACTACATTAATGATAGAGTGATCGATACTCGATTGGAGTCTCTTAAGCTCACTTTCGAGTATTTCTATTTCTCCACTTATTCTCTCCAACTCCTTCTCAATACTCAGCATGTCAGAAACGGAATTGGCTTGTTGTAAAAGGTTCAGGTACCTTTCTTTTACCTTTTTAAGGCTGCTAAGTCGGTCTTGTGAGTTGAATACCTGATTGGTTACGTCCCGGCTGTTTATTAGTCTTTGTTTTACTTTCCCTATACCGGCTAAGTCCTCAAGAGTTTTTGAAAAGGAGGCGGAAGGTATTCGATAGCTAAACTGATAGTTGTTTCTCGATATCAAAAGCCCATTGTTTTGGCCGAAAATACGATTGATGGTTTTAAAGCTACTGTCTGGGTGCTCTACTAGCAGTTCCATCAATGCCTCATGAGAAATTAAAGGTTCGGAACTGCTTGGTTCCGTCAACGCTACATCTATGGCTGAGGTATGGTTGGAGAGGCTATGCTGAGGTGGATTAGCGCCCCTGCAATTAATGAATAGCAGCAGGCTCAGTAGGGCTAAAAAGTAAGTTTTATTCATGATTGAGTGTTTATAGCGATAATAACGAGCTTCCACTTAATCTAGTACTACCGGTTGGTCTTGATTAGGAGCGGTTAGGTAGGTGTCATGTTCAATTATTGACCCTGTTTTAAAATCAGCCGGAAAAGTCTTACTTTAGATTACTTTTTTAACACACTAAATATCAGAACTATGGGAAAAATGGACCCGACAGTACTCGGAGCGAGGTTGCTGTCCGCAAAAGAATCACAGGAAATCGATCTAGGTATTTTACAAGGCTTTCTGGGCACTTGGGAAAGCAAACCCGGATCGGGCACAGGTTGGAATGTTATTGCCGTACCAGGTAACTCACCCTTTACTCCTCCGGCCGATGGTTTTGTTCTGGAGGTAATTCCATATTATGAAACATGGTCGTTTTCTCCGGCTGTTATTGCCGGTAATCGTGGTATGGAAGATGACCAGACCATTGTGGGATTAATCTATGAACAGAAGGTCTTTAGCGATTGCGATACCGAATTTTGTAATGCCCGAGGCTTTAGTAAGGGCACCGAAATTCATGCCGAAACAGGAATGTTGCTGAACATTACCAATTTCGATAGCGGCTTTAATGTGGCCAGACTCGGTAATATTCCGCATGGTAATTCAATCTTGTTAATGGGTAACTCCAGCGAATCTAACGGAAAGTTTGATTTTCCTGAGGCTAAAATAAGCCCAACTTTGGTTGATGGAGGAGGCGTGTTTGGTTATGGAGAAGAACAATATACCATGCATCCACGGTTTCCAGATTTCCCTCAGGCCAATCCTAACCAGCAGCTGGCCAATGATGTAAAGGATCAGAAGTTTGGTCAGGTTATTACGCTCAATCTGTCTTCTGAGAACGCCACAGGAGGTATCCTCAATACCCCATTCATAACCAAGAATACCGATGCTACAAAAATGAGCTGTATTTTTTGGCTAGAAGAGGTGTTGAACGCTAATGGTAGCAGTTCATGGCAGCTTCAATATTCACAGACGATCAACCTGGTGTTTCCTCCTTCTACAGCCCCTAACGGAAGGAAGTTTAATTGGCCTCATGTGGATATCAATACCCTGCAGAAGGTGGCCGATGTATAAGAAATTCTAATAGCCACCCCACCCGTCCGACCGCTCGAAGCGGTCGGACGGGTATAGAAAGCTATTTTATGCGGTTTCTTACAAATGAGCTATATCACACTTACAACAGGGGGAATAATAGGGAGAGGATATTTTTTGAAAAGGATAATTACCTTTTCTTCCTAAAGAAGATCAGAATAGAAGTAACCCCATTAGCAGACTTGCTGGCTTATTGCCTTATGCCTAATCACTATCATTTATTAATTAGAGTAAAAAGGGTAGATGGGCTGAATGACGAGCAAATTTCAAAACGTTTATCCAGAAAACTAGGAACACTATAAAGTAGCTATACACAAGCAATTAATAAAGCCCATAGCAGGACGGGGTCTTTATTTCAGCAAGGGGCTAAATCCAAGAACCTTGAAAGCTATGGACACATTTGTTTCCACTATATACACCAGAATCCGGTTTTGGCGGGACTCTGCCAGAGGGCAGAGGACTGGGAGTTTAGTTCTTACCGCGATTATATTGGTCTTAGAAATGGAAGTTTGCCAAGTAAGGCTGTGGCCTTTGGGTGTCTTGATGTTCCTTCCAACATTCAAGAATTTTACAGAGAGTCTCGGAAAGGCCTGACTGATAAAGAAATTGAGGGAATTAGATGACCCGTCCGACCGCTCCAAGCGGTCGGATGGGTGAATCGTATACATTTAAATGCTCAGGAGCAGGCTTTCAGTAAAGTATTCTTTCCATTTTGGCCAGACTTCCTGAAATGCTTTTTGGTCTATTCCTGTCTGCTCAATAAATGCCTTTAAGGTTGGAGCAAATTGTCCATGCATTTTCCAAAGGTTGAGGAAGATGTATTGACCGCGATTCAGTTCGAACAGACCAATTCTAAAGTCTTTTGTCCTTGACAGAGCCACGTAGGTTGGCAAAGGGGTTGGTATTGCCGGAGACTTGCCTTTAATAGCCTGCTGATAATATTGGCTAATTGGAAACTTAAAAGCGAACAACTCCAGGGCCTCCACCAAACGAAGTTGCTCACTTGGAGTTTTCAGTAAGGCATATTCAAAGGTAGTGGAGAAGTCGGCATCGAAAATGCGGGTGATTTTATACTCAAACCTTACCAGCTCAATCATAAAATCGGGCCAGGTTTCGCGCTCTTCCGGTGCCAGCTCTTTGTCTGGTCTTGTTTCTTCAAGGTATTGAGCAAACCGGTGACCCAGCTCGTTGAGCGTATAGCTTTGCGAAGGATACTTCTGCAGGTAGTCATCGACAAACGCCTGAAATAGCTCTTTTCCGAGAGCCATCTGAAGTACCGAAAATTGCTTTTCCATGCAGTCGCGTAATCTGGCCAGGTAGCCTGTTTGGTAAATTTGCAATCGCTCATTCGCAGAGAGTCTGCTGTTGGGTTTAATGAGCTTCTCTACATCGTTCTTAAATGAGTCCGGCAAATAACTGTTGGGGTCGGTTTCGAAAGCGAGTGGAGACACCAGTATTTGTTGCATCCATTTTTGAGTGGCTGAAAGGCTTGGCTTTGTCATTGTAGTTCATGGCTAACTTCCGGTACTAAAAAACTCACCGGGTTAGAAACTTTAAGGTCTGTGGTTGATGGTGGGTTCATTTGAATGGGCCCCGGTTCACCCTCCATGTATTCCCTGGCTTTCAAAACTTCGGCATGGTACTCTTCAAAAGATGGAATATGGTTATCCCACTCCAGAAGCACTGAACAACCTCCGGTTTTTTGCCAGGCAATTCTAAACAGCTCCCAGACGGAATCTATTACCGGGCTATCATGTGTGTCTATTATGTGTGTGCCGCAATGCATGTGGCCGGCCAGGTGTATTTGCACAATTCGTTCGTGTGGGAGTTCTTCAATGTATTTTATAGGATCCCACTCATTGTTAAAACAGGTCACGTATACGTTGTTAACATCGAGAAGCAGACCGCAGCCACTCTGCTCGGCCATTTCCTTCAAGAACAAAGGTTCATGAATATCGGAATGCTGAAAGCTCAGGTAAGTGCTTGGGTTTTCGAGAATAAGTGGGCGTTCCAGAAAATCTTGCACCTGTTTAATACGCTGTACTATATGATTCAGAGTTTCTTCATTGAGTGGCACAGGAAGAAGGTCGTGTGTATTTAAGCCCAATACGCCCGTCCAGCAAAGGTGGTCACTAATCCATTTGGGTTGAATTTCGGAAGCTAGTTTTTTGAGCCGCTTTAAGTAGTCCATGTTCAGCGGGTCGGTGCTTCCTATGGAAAGAGAGACCCCATGCATAACCAAAGGATATTCTTCGGCAATTTGCCTTAGAAAGTTCATGGGCCTTCCACCGGAGTCCATGAAGTTTTCAGAGATAATCTCAAACCATTCTACTGGCGGATGATTTTCAGTGATGTATTTAAAGTGTTGGCTTCGGAGCCCCAGTCCTAAGCCTAATTGCGGCAGGGTTTG
>NZ_DDDQ01000085.1:9253-28148 GCF_002336325.1 Roseivirga sp. UBA1976
CTAAGCCTAATTGCGGCAGGTTTTGCAATTGGCGTTCAAAATGGTCTGTATTATGGGCATGCATATTCAGTGGGGTTAAGCAGAAGCGGGAACCTAACAGCACTGCATGCTTCACAGAATTCCCGCTCTGTCATTGATTGGTAATTTATACCGGAAGACCGTTTGCGCTACTGCTGAGCCTGGCTTTCCCTTTTTTCATCTTCTTCTACCTTTTTACATTCGGTACAAGTGTCTTTGAGGGCTTCTCTGCTGGCCTCAATCATTTCTTCAGCATTTTTTGCCGGGCTATTGTAGCCAAAAGAGCAATATTTATCTCCGCTATTGCCGCAAGAGTCGTACTCACCGTTGGCGGCTACAGATTGTAACCATTTTTGTGGTGGTCCTGAAGGAAAAGGAGAGGGGCCAACTGTTCGGTTGGCTTTGGCCATTCTTTCTTCAAACAGCTTGCGGGCAAGTAGCCAGGTGCTTTTACCGGCATTTGGTCCCTGAGTGCTAAATCGTTCGGCTTGTATGGGGGTGGCGCAACTGCCTTGCCAGGCGCAGTCGTTGGCTCCCGGTCGGCATTGTTCGGAGGCGTCACCATATAAACCACAACCACCTTGTCCGCGGCAGTTGTTTAGTGTGTGACAAACGTGTGTTTGAGTGGCGCAAAAGCCTTGTCCAGCACAGGCGTTGGTTCCAAATCTATCGTGGCCTTTGCAGGCGTTCAGCCCCATGCAGGCGTGCAATTCAAGGGGAGTGGTAATGTCTTTTTCTCCCTTGCTGCTGGAGCCGCAACCGTTGGAGCTTCCACAGCTGCTTCCTCTGCCGCCACAGCTATCGTATAAAAAATGAGTGTTGTTAAAAATATACATACGTGTGAGTTTTATAAGTGATTAACCTGCAAATGAGAGCTTTCCTTTTTCTTTATCCAGATAAGGCTCCAATGGCACATCGGGTAAGTCATGAATTCTTTGTCCGAGATAGGCAATACCATCATAGGCACCTACAGCGCTGTTGAATAGTTCTATTAACTGCGATTTAGGGCTGGAAGAGGTTGCAAAGTGGTAGTCTTCAAAGGTAGGGGCAGCATTATATGTTTTGCCATCTTTGGCCACATAGCTCATTCCTGTTAGTTCACCACAAAGTGAGTTAAGAATGAATATCATAGACTTATGAATGCCAAACATAAAGAGTTCATATTGGGTGTGTCCCTTTCTGCGATAGCAATCTTCGCTCATTAAAAAGATGTAGGTGTAAATGGCATTGGTAAGAGTGGCCACCTTTTGAACAGCAGGGCTGGTGTAATCGGCTACGCTTGGGTTTTCCGGAACATTGAGCACGAAGTATTTGGTAAAGAACTCGTCATTTATCTCGTCTAGTTTGGCGGGATCAAAGTAGGTTTTTGCACTGGCGTCCTGGTCGCCTACATCGCATACCTCTTTGCCCATAGCATGAGCAAACTTATGCAGGTATTTATGCAAGTCACAATACACCTGATTGAACTTAAAAAAGTGTGATTCTTCGTCTCCGCTAGGGTTGTCTGTGTCATCTATATTGCCCGGAGCACAATTCACCGTTCCGTTGGCATTAAGCCCCGTGGTTAAACCACTTCCCGGCTCGGGGGTGTGTCCTTCCCCTTGTTCAACAATTTCCTGCATAGCCGCAATGGCACTTTCTGCATCGGTCACGTATATCAGGTCGCCACTATCTTCTGCATTGGTAAATACCGGTTTGTGTTCGCGGTTATAATATATGGTATCAATGGTGTTGTTAGTGTAGTAGCCTTTGCCGGGAATGAGTTGGGGTCTTTCCGGATGGTACTCCACATCGGCACTACCCAGATACTTTTCAATGTGAGAGTAGAATTCGCCAATGGTGGTATATTCAATAGGTTTGGCAGCAAGCAACATCTCGGTGCCGGGTTCTTTCAGTTTGTCCGGAGACTCAATTTGAAGAAAGGTATAAAGCGACCTGAAAGAAAGTTTCGATCGATTGATCGGAAACTCCGGAATGTGTCCGGGTAAATAGGCCGGCCAGCTGGTCGGGGTTTTGTAAAGTAACTCCGGCTGTCCAACGGTGGCTTGTTTAATGTTGGAAGAAAGGGCCATGTGTAGCATTTCTTCTATTACCACGCTCATTATTAAGGCTCCTGCCCGGTTGGCATAAACCATAATATCAGCCGAAAGCTCCTGAGCCAGAGTGGAGGCTTCTTCTTTTGTTTTACCGGCAGCCAGGAGGTCAGCGGTTAGTTGCTTGATTAATTCATCCTGGTTGGGATTTCTGTTAATAGAGTAATATGTGTACAAATAGACCGGTATAGTGGCTATTTCAATCTCTATGGCTTGTTGAATGGCCTGGGGAAAATTTTCCTTATTGACCACGGAGTCATTGCCCAGCAAGAGTGGGGCTTTAGATGGTGCGTTCATTGAAAAAATAGTTTGGTGTGAAATTACATGTCCCAATTTAAGGAATCTGCAATTAAAAGTCACCCCGGATTATTACCTGTTTTTTTAAAAAGCCCATCTCGCACGCTACTCAGACCTGAGACTTCTAACCGGGTTGGCCATGGCTGCTTTTATGGACTGAATACTTACAGTGAGCAAACTCACCAATAGAGCACCAAAACCGGCAATGGCAAATACCCACCAATATAGTTCTGTACGCACCGGGTAACTATTTAGCCAGTTGTCCAGCACGGCATAAGCCAGTGGTATGGCAATAAAGCAGGCAATTACTACCAACAGTGTAAAGTCTTTCGAGAGTAGCTTCCAGAGATTTAGAATGCTTGCTCCCAATACTTTTCTAATGCCTATTTCTTTGGTTCGTTGTTCGGCAATGAATGATGAAAGGCCAAATAAACCTAAACAACTAATGAGTATAGCCAACAGGGTAAAGAACCTTGCAAGACTTGCTATGCGAAGTTCCGCCTCAAATTTTTGGTTGTATTGATCATCGGCAAAATGGAAGTCGAATGGAGCTTCCGGTAAAATTTGATGGTAAACTTCGCCAATGGTGGCAATAGATTCGCTCGTACTTACATTCGGATTCAGGCGGATGTACATATAGCTGGTGTATTCCTGATCTAAGAACATGATGGACTGATCGGTTTGCTGAAAGGGATCACCTTTGATCATGTCCTTTACTACACCAATAATGGTGTAGTTTACCGCTTCTCGCCAGCCCGGATCGTATCGCACTACTGTACCTACCGGATTTTCCAGTTGCATGGCTTTCATAGCCGATTCATTGATAATGATGGCGTTCTTGTCGGTTTCTCTGGTAGGGTCGAAGTCTCTGCCGGTAATGAACTCCATACCTACGGCATCGGCATATCCATTGGAAATAGTGATGGTGTTGAACGATTGATCGAATCCCGGGTCCATGCCTTCCCATGAGAATCCGTGGTTCCAGCCTAAGGTGCTGGTTACCGGATAGTTGGAAAAGCCAATTGCTTCGGCCATTCCTGTTTTCAGAATTTCTTGCTTCAATAATTCCTTTTGCTGACCAAACCGGGGTGAGCCCGGAGCTATTGCGATCATTCCTTTTGGAGAGTAACCGATGGGGCGGTCTTTGGCCGCCTGAATCTGGTTGTTTACGGTAATGGTTCCGATAATCAGGGCAATGGAAATGGTAAATTGAAATACCACCAAAACCTTACGCGGAATAGAGGCGCTTTTGCCAAACTTGAGCCCACCTTTTAAAGCCTTTAGCGGTTTAAAACTAGAAAGGTAAGCGGCAGGGTAAGAGCCTGAAATAAAGGATGTAAATAAAATGAACCCGGTGCCGGCCAGCCAGAACTCAGGCATACCCCATGGTGCCAAAATGCCTTTGCCTGAAGTTTCATTGAACCAAGGCAGTAAGGCCCAAAGTAATATCAGTGACAGCCCAAAGGCAGAAAGGGTATAAAGGAATGACTCCATGTAGAACTGAGTGATGAGCTGTTTTCTGAGCGAACCTAGTGTTTTGCGAATGCCAACTTCTTTGGCCCGTTTTTCAGACCTGGCGGTACTCAGATTCATAAAGTTTATGCAGGCCAGTAGCAGCACAAATACGCCAATTACGCCATAGAGCCTAACGAATTTCTTTTCCTGACTTGTCACAGACATCCCATCTTTCCATGCAGAATTCAAGTGCCAGTCTTTCATAGGGTGAAGAATAAATGTCTGGCCTGACTCTCTTGCCCAATCATCATAATGCCCTTTGATTTTTTCGGTAATGAGCTCGGCAAGTTGAACATGATTTACATTGTTGGCCAGTTTTACATAGATATCGATGTTGTAATTGTTCCAAACGTTCATGGACTCTTCATTCTCTCTAAAAAGGAGGAGGAGTCGGGAGAAGAAGGCGGCCTCTGAAAACTTAGAATTCTTGGGTAAATCTTTATATACCCCACCAACTAACAAGTCTATGTCTGCATTGAGTTTTACTGTTTTTCCAACGGGGTTTTCCTCTCCAAAAAGCTTTTTGGACAGTGTTTGGGAAAGTAGAACCGATCGTGTTTCTTTCAGTCCTTCAGTGCTACCGTAAATCATATCTAATGTGAGCACACTAGGGCCATTTTCTTCCAGAAAAACACCTACTTCGCGAAATTTCTTGTCGCCATTGCTAATTACCGGGGCTTGCTTTCTGGACCTTACCATAAATAGCTCCTCTATTTGGTCGGGGAAAGATTCACGCACCAGGTTGCCCATACCGGTGGCTAATGCGTTGTTCACGGCTATTCCGCCCTGACCATTGGATTCTACCCGCAGTATCTGCGCAATGCTGTCATAGTTTTTGTGATACTTATTGAAATTTAGCTCGTCCACAACCCATAGTCCGATGAGCATGGCCACCACCATGCCCATGGCCAAACCGCCCACATTGATAAAGGAATAGCCTTTGTTCTTGAGCATCTGTCGGTAGCTCACTTTAAAGTTATGATTGATCATAGTGTTTGAGTTTTTGATTTTGAAAAAACGAAAGGCAAAGGGGCGCAGGTAATGAATGACCTGAAACCAATAGTTGCGCTTTGCCTTTCGAGTTGAGTGTTTTTCTGCTGTTGAATAGAACTTCTCGTCCAGATCGCCCAACACCTCTTCGGCCAGTTCATCTTTGAGGAACCAGAGTAGCAGCTTTTCAGCTAGACGAGGAGGGGTGATATGGTTCCTGGGGTTTTTCATAGTGCCCCACAAGTCTGAGTATGCCAGTCGGTAAACAGGTGAGGTAGGATTGTGGCAATCTTCCAGATTGATGAGAGAATTACTTGGCTAATCGTGTATGGGTGTTTCAACTTCATTCGGATCTTAACCTTTCTGCAGGGTTGACGAGAGCCGCTTTAATGGTTTCAAAACTTATGGTGAACAGGGCAACGGCAAAGGCGATGATCGCAGCCAGACCGAATAGCGGCCACGAAAGTCGGATGGTGTTGGCCATATCTTGCAAAATGCCCTGAGCCAGGTACCAACCAATAGGAATGGCTATAACAATTGAAATAAGAACCAGCCGTATAAAATCGGTGGCTAGAAGCCTGAAAATGCGGCTTACACTAGCCCCCAGCACTTTCCTAACGCTTATTTCTTTGCCTCGCTGTTCTATGGTAAAGGCAGAAAGGGCAAACAAACCAAGGCAGGCTACAGTAACCGACAAAACACTGAAGATAATGAAGATAGTTTTGGCTCTCAGTAAGTCGTCATACATACGTTCGAACCTATCGTCCAGAAAAGTATATCGAATGGGTTGATGGGGTTTAAGACTTGCCCAAACCGAGCTGACTCCTGCAACGGCTTCGCTAAGTTGATCAGTGTTTACTTTTACCGAGAGTGTAGAACTACCTTTGCCCTGTAGCATTGCTAGTGGGCCTATGTTGCCGGTAAGCGACTCAAAATAAAAGTCTTCGACCACACCGATAACAGCATATTTGTTATCGAACATGTCTATAAGTCTTGCCCCAATGGGTTGTTCCAATTGCAGGTATTTTTGCATGCTTTGATTAATAATAATGCTGGCACTATCGAGCGATTGGCCAGTGAGGTTTCTTCCTTCTACCAACCGCATGCTCATGGTTTGGAGGTAGTCTTCGTCTACAAGCCATGTGGCAGCCTCAAATCCGGGGTCAATACTTTTACGACCATCCAGCCAGTAGCCAGCATTCGAGGTTCGGCCTCCGGATACAGGTAGATAGTCGCCAAGGGTGGCGCTCTCTACAGTTGGAAGGCGGAGCAATTCTTCTTTTAGTACATCGCGTTTTTGAGGCTCGAGTGATTCCAACCCAAGAATATTGATGACCTGTTCTTTGTCATAGCCCAACGATTGGTTCATGTAGTGGTTGAATTGCTGGTGCAAGACCAGTGTGCAGATAATCAGAATTACGGTTGCAGTAAACTGAAACACAACCATGCCGCCTCTCACAAAAGAGGCCTTTCTGCTCAACCGTGTTTTACCCTTTAGTGCCTCGGCTGGTGAAAATTTTGATAGATATAGGGCAGGGTAGATTCCTGAAATAAGCCCAACGACCAATACAGAAAGCAGCAATAGAGGTATGAACCAGGGGTTTGCCCAGGGAATAGTCAGCGACTTTTCGGCAATAAAGTTAAAGGTAGGTAGTGCCAGAGTGACAAATACTAGCCCGAGTAATACAGCCAAAAAGCAATAGAACACAGATTCTACAAGGAATTGCCAAATAAGCCCAGATCTGAATGAGCCTACCACCTTTCTGAGTCCTACCTCTTTGGAGCGGTTAATTAATTTGGCAGTTGACAGATTGATGAAGTTGAGGCAGGCCAGAAGTAGGATAACCAGGGCAATAGCACCAAAAATCCAGACCAGTTCAATGGAGCCGTGCTGTTGATAGTCTTCAATATCTTCAGGGTTCAAATATACATTGGCTATGGGTTGTAGATAATACGACCTGTATTTTTGCATATCTTCCAGATCGGTTACCCCGGCTTCGCTCAGTTTATCCATTACGTAGGTGTCTCTCACCTTCACAAGTTTCTGTTCAATGGCTCTTTTTTGAGTTTCCGGTTTGGTTCTTATATAGAAGGTATAATTGGAGCAACACCAGCCGGTGGAACCGGGGCCAGATTCCCGGCCCTTTAGAGTGAGTATAAAATCACCTTGCAAATGCATAGTGTTGGGTAAGTCTTCTATTACTCCCCCTATTGTATAGGGTTGAGTTGCTCTATCATTTAAAATAAGCTGCTGACCCACCGGATTTATTCCGGGAAAGAACTTGTCGGCCTTACTTTTGGAAATCACAATGCTGTTGGGTTCGGTGAGAGCTGTCTTTGCATTGCCATATACCATGGGTATTTCCAGAATTTCTAATAGTTCGGGGTCGGCATAGAAGAAACCACTTTCAAAAATGTTAGCGTTTGTGTCTGACCTTCTGATATGATTTTCGCCAACATCTCCCCACTTCCAAAATACAGTGCGGGCTACCAACTCTATTTCCGGAATGTAGTCTTCCAAAATGGGCTTAAAAGGCCCTTGCATGTTGGTCCATCTACCAAAGTCTCCGGTACCGGCATATTGGTTTGCTATTCGGAAAATCTGATCCTGATTTTGGTAGTGCCTATCGTAGGTAAGTTCGTGCCTAATGAATAGTGAAATGAGTATGCAGGCAGCAATGCCAATGGCAAAACCGGTAATTTTTATAGATGAAAAAATTTTGTTGCGCTGAAGTGTTCTCCAGGAGAGTTTAAAGAAATGTCCAATCATAAGATTTGTTGTTATACGCTGAGTTTTTGTGGCTTTGAAGGCAAAAGGGCGCATATAGTTAATGACCTGAAACCAATAGTTGCGCTTTGCCTTTCGAGTTGAGTGTTTTTCTGCTGTTGAATAGAATTTCTCGTCCAGATCGCCCAACACCTCTTCGGCCAGTTCATCTTTCAAGAACCAGAGGAGTAGCTTTTCAGCTAATCGGGGAGGGGCAATATGTCTTTTAGAGTTCTTCATTTTTTTGAGGCGCCATTGCGGAGTAGTTATGACAGTGGTAGTTTCCTCTTTGTGGAGGGAAACCACCTTGTTGCCAGTCTACAGGATGACTCGCAGTCACGTTTAAAATTTGAATTTCAAATTGCCGGCAAAAGCAGGGAACTGATTCCAAAGTGACATTTTAAAGTCTTTAGATTCTTCTAATGCCCGTTGTCCTGCGGCAGTGATTTGGTAAATCCGCTTTCTCCGACCACCTCTCTCGGCAGTTGCGCCACCCATTGCTGAGGTTAAAAAACCTTTTTCGCCCAACCGGTTAAGGGTAGAGTGCACAGCGCCAATGGATACGGCCCTTTTCGTTTGCGATTCAAACTCTTCGGCAATTCTAAAGGCATAAGCCTCCTTGTCAAGAATGCCAACCAACAAAAGAATTACCTCCTCAAAATCGCCCAGTTTAGTTTCTTTCATAACATACTAGATTGTAGAACAAATGTACGGTATTAAAATTTATATGTTCTACTTTTTAGTAAGAAATATAGCCAAACCTCTATTTGGGTTCTTCTTTAAGTGGCTTAATCTTCCTTAAGGTAGCTTAAAGGAGTTTTGAGAATTATTTTGAAGGTTTGAATACTTACAGAAGCTAGGGTGATAAGAACAGCAGAGAGGCCTGCAACTACAAATAACCACCATGAAAGTTCAGTTCTAACCTCATAGCCTTGAAGCCAATTGTCCAAAACTTTGTAGGCCAATGGAGAAGAAATAAGACAGGCTATAAGTATTAGAATACCGAAGTCTTTTGATAACAATACCCATAGCCCTTCAGTGCTGGCACCTAATATTTTTCTAATGCCAATTTCTTTGCCGCGTTTTTCTGCCATATAAGAGGCCATGCCGAAAAGCCCTAAACAGCTAATAAAAATGGCTAATGCACTAAAGAAACCGACTAGTTTGCCAAGTCGCTCCTCTGCTTGGAACTTTAATGAGTACACATCTTCTGTAAGTTCGTAGCTTACCGGGGTGTTTGGAAGAATGCTCACAAACACTGTGTCTATTTTGTTAATAGCAGAGGCAGTTTTCTCGGCCGTGTTCAATCGAATAAATAACCACTCCATGTCATTTTCTGAAGGAAAAATAATCGCTGGCATAGGTGGGTCGAAGGGAGATTCCTTAACCATATCCTCAATCACACCAATTACTGTGAACTCTGTCTTTCCATCATAAGCATATCTGGATCTTATTCTTTCTCCAACGGGGTTTTCAAGCCCCATCACTTTCACTGCAGATTCACTAAGTATAATTGAGTTTCTATTGGGTGAGAATTCTCTTGAGAAGTCTCTTCCCTCGATAATATTCCATCCTACAGTTTTACCATATTCAGGGGAAACCATTACGGTGTTGAACATTGGGTTCGATTCTTCAGGTCTACCGTTCCAATCAAAGCCATTATTGTTTCCTCGTATGGTAGTTAAAGGGTGGTCGGCCTCTGCTACTTCAGAAACAACCCCAGTAGATATGAGGTTACTTCTTAGCAATTCAAATTTACCCGCAAAGTCTGGCGATTTAGAATTAACTGTCAGAAGGCCTTGTTGATTATAACCAAGCGACCTGTTCTTGGCAAACTCTATCTGTTTGCGAACTACTAAAGTTCCAATGATCAATGAAATGGAAATGGTATACTGAACTACTACCAAAACTTTTCTTAGGTTAAATACCCTTTTCTTAGAAGGCTTTGTTTTTAGTGCTTTAGTTGGGGCAAGTGAAGAAAGATAAATAGCAGGGTAACTTCCCGCTATAAAAGAAGTGGCACCGATGAAGATGAGTGCATACAGCCAAAAGCTCAAGTTGGCCCAAGGGAATTTGATGCTTTTATAGGTCAGATCATTAAACCATGGTAGCAGGAGTGTCGCTACTATAATAGATAAAAGAAAGGCCAGAAAGGTGTTGATAATGGATTCGCTTAGGAAATAGTAAACTAGCTGGGAGCGCTTTGAGCCCAACACTTTACGAACCCCAATTTCTTTAGCTCTATTTGTTGATTTGGCTGTGCTAAGGTTCATAAAATTTATGCAGGCTAGCAGCAACACAAATGTGCCTATTAGTCCATAGAACCAAATGAATTTTAAAGACTCGCTCATTACCCGGCTACCGTTTTCAAAAGAAGAGTACAAATGCCAATCACTCATTGGCTGAAGAAAAAGAGCACTTTCTGCTTTTTCAGAATGTTGATTCATCAGTTGTTCTATGGTCTCCGAAGCAACATCTATATCTACATTTGGTAACAATTCAGCATAAATATTCATGGAATAAACACGCCAGTTGTAAAGTCTTGGGCTGTCCTTGTAATATCGTTCTATAGGAGAGAAGAAGGATGCCTCTGCGAAAGAAGAGTTTTTAGGTAAATCTTCATAAACCCCAGTAACCAGTAAGGTCCATTCGGCATTCACCTTGATGAATTGGTTAATCGGATCCTTGTCCCCAAATAGTTTAGTAGCCAATGACTCTGAAAGCATAATTGAATTCAAATCTTTCAGTCCATCCCAGCTTCCCTTTTTCATTTTTAGAGAGAGGAGCTCAGGTGCGCCATCCTGAATAAAAATTCCGGTTTGAGTAAAGGTTTTCTCATTGGTTGATAAAACATGTTGCTTTGGGCTTGAAGCTAAAACAACATGTTTGAATAGGGATGGGTAATCCTCGTTCAATAATTCGCCAAGTTTGCCCACATGGGTGTCGCTAACTGAAATTTCTCCTTGGGTATTTTTTCTCAGTACTTTAACCACTCTATCGTAATTCTCATGGTACTTATTGAAAGAAAGCTCATCATTGATCCAAAGGGCAACCAGAAGGGCAATGGAAATCCCTGCTGCCAGACCTCCAATGTTTAGAAGGGAATAAATTTTATTTCTCTGAAGGTATCTGAAACTACTTAGAAAATGATGTCTTAGCATTGATGTGAAATTTGGTCAGCTGTTATTGAATTGGATAAAATACCTTTGAGCTCATCTAAATCAGTTCCTGTCTTTTATTTGCGAGTTCAAACACTTCATAGATTTTATTAAACCCTGAAGGTTGCATAGCAGAAACCCCCTTTTTGGTTTGTTGAGTTTGAACATCCCTTATTTATCGGGATGTGGACTAAAAATGCATAACTAGGCCGATTTGGTCTAACTTGCTTAAAAAGTCTGGCAAAAATGCAAAGAGTGCTATATGGATGTTTAGAAAGGCCTTGATTGAAATATGCAAGGCTGTTTTAGATCAGTTACGTTTTCTTATTCTACCAATAACCACTCAGATAAACATATTTATAGGACTGTTTAGGATAAGCTATTTTTGAGCAAAACCATTTGCTCCATGATTAAATCATCCAAAGCCCTACTCTTTCTATTAGTTGCTTTTACATATAGCAGCTTACAGGCTCAAACGGACCTCTCTTTATTCGAAACCATGAAGCCGAGGTCTATTGGTCCGGCAGGAATGTCCGGAAGAATTACGTCTATCGATGTAGTTCGGCACAACACTAACATTATCTATGCCGGAACAGCCTCCGGAGGTTTGTGGAAGTCTACCAGTGGAGGAACTACCTGGCAGCCTGTTTTTGACAATCAGGAAGTAGCTTCGGTAGGAGCGGTAAAGATAGATCCTTCCAACCCTAGCACTATATGGGTAGGTACCGGTGAGGGTAACCCAAGAAACTCGCTCAATTCGGGTTATGGAATTTATAAAAGCCTGGATGCCGGAAGAACCTGGCAACATATGGGCTTGGAAAAGACAAAAAACATCCATCGCATAATTGTGCATCCGAACGATCCCAATACCGTTTGGGTGGGGGCTATTGGCTCTCCATGGGCCGAGCATCCGGAGAGAGGTGTTTTTAAAACAACTGATGGTGGAAAGACCTGGAAAAAGGTGCTTTATGATGTGCCCGGTGCAGGAATTGCTGACCTTGTGATAGATCCTACTAACCCCAATAAGCTCGTTGCGGCTATGTGGGAGCATAGAAGATGGCCCTGGTTTTTTAATTCGGGAGGGCCGGCCTCGGGTATCTATATTTCGCATGATGGTGGAGAAACCTGGAAGAGAAAGACGGCTGAACATGGGTTACCTAAAGGGGATTTGGGACGAATAGGATTGGCCATAGCCCCCTCTATGCCCGATCGGATTTACGCCTATGTAGAGTCGAAAGAGAATGCCCTGTATCGCTCCGACAATGGAGGTGAAACTTGGTATAGGATTTCCAACAAAGGCGAAAGTGGTATTGGTAACCGACCGTTTTATTATGCCGAGATTTATGTAGACCCTAAAAACGAAAACAGAGTGTATTCGCTGCACACCACAGTTACATTTAGCGAAGACGGTGGACGAAGCTTTAGCACTTTTGTAAACCCCGGCTATGTACATGTCGATAATCATGCTTTTTATGTGCATCCCGATAATCCCGACTTTATGGTGTTGGGTAATGATGGGGGGCTAGTGCTGAGCACCGACCGCGGTGGTAGCTGGCAATATTCGGAAAACCTGCCGATTGGCCAGTTTTACCATGTGAATTACGATATGGAAACCCCATACAATGTAATGGGCGGTATGCAAGATAATGGTGCCTGGTTAGGGCCAAGTCAGCTGCTGAAGCAGGGAGGAATAAGGAATAGCTACTGGGAAAGAATTGTAGGAGGAGACGGTTTCGATGTAGTACCCGACCCGCTAGATTCACGCTATGGATACTCATTGAGCCAAGGAGCTAACATTCAACGCTACGACAGAGAAACCGGCAAAATGCTGGGTATTCAACCCGAGCATCCTAATGGAGAAGAACTACGCTGGAATTGGAATGCCGGAGTGAATATAGACCCCTTCGATAAGAAGACTGTATACCTTGGAGCCCAATACTTGTTTAAGTCGGGCGACCATGGATTGACCTGGGAAATTATTTCACCAGACCTTACCACAAATAACCCCGAAAAACAGAAGCAGTTCGATACCGGAGGGCTCAACTATGATAACTCAGGTGCTGAGATGCACACTACCATTACGGTAATAGAGCCAAGCACCAGAGAGCAGGGATTAATATGGGTGGGTACGGATGATGGTAACGTACAACTGACGCGCGATGGAGGTAAAAGCTGGACGAATAGTGCCGGAAAGTTTCCCGGATTGCCGGAGGCCACCTGGGTACAACAAATAAAGGCCAGTACTCACAACGAGGGTACTGCTGTGGTCGTGTTCGATGACCACCGCAGAGATAACTGGTCTCCCTATGTGTATCAGACTACCAACTACGGACGCACCTGGAAACGAATTGTAGACGATACTGATGTGTTTGGTTTTGCGCTTGCTTTTGTGCAAGATCCGGTTGAGCCAAACCTAATGTTCTTGGGTACAGAATCAGGCCTATATGTAAGTATGGATGGCAGCCAGACCTGGGAAAAGTGGACACACGGATTCCCCACAGTACCCACTATGGATCTGGCTATTCATCCCAGAGAACACGATCTGATAATAGGTACTTTTGGTCGTGCCATCTGGATTTTGGACGACATAAGGCCTTTGCGTGAAGCAACCAGTCTGGGTGCCGACAAGCTCATGGAGAAAGAACTGCATCTATTTTCAATTCCTGATGCCACTAATGCTATTATTGGCCCATACTGGGGCTACAGAAGTACAGGTCATGGTATGTTCTTCGGAGAGAATAAACCGTTTAGCGCAGCCATTAACTTCTATGTGAAAGAGAAGAAAGGACGTGTGAAAATGGAAATATCCGATGCCAATGGCGAAGTGATCAGAACCCGGTACTTTACACCGGATCAAGGGCTAAACAGGGTGTATTGGGGATTCGAAACAGATGGTGTGAGACGTCCCGGTCAAAGAAAGCCCACAGGGGAAGAGGTAACTCCTCCCGGTGGCTACGATGCGCTGCCCGGTACATATACCGTAAAACTTACTTATAACGGAACTTCTGCCTCCGGAACACTCAATTTGTTAAAAGATGAGCGGGTGGAGTGGGATATGCCGGCTTTAGAAGAGAAACAAAGGTTTATTACCCAATACAATGCACTAGTGACCGAAATGACTGAGGCGGTAGATCGGCTTACCGAAGCACAACAAATTGTGAGCAGGGTAGAGGTTCTTGATGAAGACAATGAAGAGCTAAGAAAGAAGTCAGGTCAGGTAAAAAAGGAGTTGGCGGCTTTGAGGGAGTTGATTTTTGAAAAGCCGGTTCAGGGTTTTAGGAGTGATCCTAATGCTATTTCTAACCAGTTGGGCAATCTAAGGAGCAAAATAGGAGGTAGCTACGATCCCTTGTCGCAGGCGGCTCAATATGCTTATAGTAATGTGAGTAAGAATTGGCAACCAGTACTTCAAAGAATCAATGACTTTTTCAATAATGAGTGGGTTGCCTATAAAAGCTTTGTAGAGGGACTAAATCTGGAGCTGGTGAAAGGCTTTAATTAGCCAAGAAAGCCCCTCAATTAGTAAGGTGCTGTCTTAAAAGTTAACGTTCTCAAACTCGATCGAGAATCTCCAAAGAGCTTAGAAGCAAGGTCAGTGGAGATTCCGAATCAAACTTACCCTAGACATTAGGCAGGGAATGACGCTAGCAATAACTTTTAAGACAGCATTGTTTATTCATTACGCAGGTTGGTGGCAGGGTTTACCCTGGCAGCCTTAAACGTTTGCCCAAATACGGTGAGCCATGCCAGTAACAGAGTGCCAAGGCCAGCCAAAACAAAGAACCACCATTTCAGTTCAATTTGATACGCAAAGTCACTCAACCATTGTTGGGCAGCCCAGTAGCTGAGCGGCAGAGCTATGATGATGCCCAGCCCGACTAAAATTGAAAACTGGCCGGTGAGTAGTACAATTATTCGCCATACACCAGACCCCAGAACCTTTCTTATGCTGATTTCTTTTACCCTTTTTTCGGTGGTATAAGCAGTAAGCCCAAACAGTCCCAAACAAGAAATAAGAATAGCCAATATGGCCGAATAGCGCGATAGCACTGCCATTCGTTGTTCGGAAGCATATAGGGCCTGATAGTCTTGATCTACAAATATGGGTTTGAATGGGACTTCAGGATTGAACTGGCTGTAGAGCTTCTCAATTTGCTGTAAGGTAGTTGAAGTTTGCTCACCATTGATTCTAGCCATAATGAAATGAGTAGATTCCGGACGGTATAGAAAAAGGGCCGGTTCTGCCGGTTTATGGATGGAGGCGATCGAAAAATCTTTTACAATGCCTACAATCTGTTTTTGACCTGTATAATGATAAACGGTTTTGCCAATTGGATCTTCCATGCCCATGGCTTTGATAGCCGTTTCATTAAAGATAACTCCGTTCTCGTTTGTCTTAAACTCTTCTGAAAATCCTCGGCCTTTCAGAAATTCCACTCCCAGCAGTTCCACAGAGTTTAAGCCCGCATTATATTCCCAAAACTGAATCTGATCCTCGTCCGTTTTGCCCTTCCAACCAACACCTCCGGTAGAGTTCATGCCCCCAACCATAAAGCCCGAAACTGCAGCATTTTCTACCCCCGGTAAGTTTTTGAGTTCAGCGAGAAAGGCCTCGTACTGATCGGTAAGCTGCCCTTCTCTCTCAAAGTAAATCAGGTTATTGCGGTCGTAGCCCAAGTTTTTAGTTTGTACCAATTCCATTTGCCTGAAAATGACCACCACACTTACAATGAGTACCGTTGAAAGAGCGAATTGAAATACTACCAGGGCTTTTCGACCTATTCCACTTGAGTTATTGGTGGCTTTAAAACCTTTTAAAATAAGCAGGGCCTTGAGTCGGGAAAGGTGCAGGGCAGGATAACTTCCGGCCAACAGTCCTACCACCAACAACAAGACAGTGGCGGCAACAAGCAGTTGCGGACTAAACACAAGACTGATATTTTTTTGGGTGATATGATTAAACTCAGGAAGTAGTAAAAATACCAGCAAGAAGGCTAGTAAAGTGGCCAATGCGCAGAGTAGTACCGATTCGGTTAAAAACTGATAGGCTAGCGATTGTCGGGTAGCCCCCAACGATTTTTTAACCCCCACTTCTTTCATACGTTGTGAGGCTCTTGCGGTGGTTAAATTGATAAAATTGATGCAGGCGATAAGCAAAATAAGTAAGGCAATAAAGGAGAGAAGCCGTACCGATTCTATGCGTCCACCGGCCTGCTCACCATTAATGAATTTACCATGCAGATATAGATCAGTGTATGGACTTAGAAACAGCTCTACCCTGGTATCGGGCAAGTTCGCTTTAAAAATAGCATCTATTTTTTGACCCACTACCTCGGCAGAACTACCCGGGCCAATAACCACAGATTGGCGGGCATAGTAGTTACCCCATTGTTTGTAGGTAATGAGTTCATCGTGGAAGTAATTCCATGGAAGAATAAGCTCAAATTGCTCAGAACTATTTTGGGGAATGTTTTCCAACACACCACTCACTTTGAATTCGGTTTTAGAGCCTCTAAAGTGCCATTCTATAGTTTGTCCCAGAGCATCCTGATTGGGGAAAAGGCGCTCCGCCAGCGATTCGGTAATTAGTGCATCGTAGTTAGATGACAGCAGGCTTTGCGATTGACCCGCCTTCAACGGAAATGAAAAGGCACTCAGGTACTCCTGGTTGGCAAATCTACCTTGCACTTTGAGCGATAATGGCGCGCTTCCGCTCACCGATACGGTGTATTCATGAGGGTCGGTATAGACGGCAGCCCATTGGACTTCGGGTACCTGGTTTTTTATTTCTTCGTGCAACAGACCGGGAGTGCCTTTTATAGTAAATGTGCCACTAGCATCGGTATGGTTAGACATAATATGGTAGAGGCTTTCTTTATTTTCATGAAAACCATCAACCAACAGTTCGTCATTCACCCAAAGATAAATAAGCAGTACACAGGCCAAGCCTGTGGTGAGGCCTAGTAGGTTGATGATAAAGGAGCTTTTGTGTCGAACAAACGACCGGAGCGTAATGATTAAGTTGTGTTTGAACATGTCGTAATAATTGAGTTTTTGATATCCTTTAAAGGAGCGAACAATGCCGGGTCTTAGCAGCAGAAGAACATCTTTTGCGAAAAGAAATTTTGCTTTGGCAGAGCCGTGTTCCAACTGTCTTTTTTCGAACCGCTCGAGCAAGTCTCCTTCCAGGTGTTCTGCCATATATGGATCGCAAAACCACCGAAAGAAGCGCAAAAGCAACTGAGGAGGGTTGGTGTTTTTCATAACCTTAGGCAAAATCGGGAATGGCGTTCCAAAGCCCGAGGCGCTGTTCCTTGGTTTCCTTAAGCACCGATTTCCCCAGTGAGGTTAGAGTAAAATACCTTTTGCGCTTGCCGCCACGTATTTTAGTGGCTCCTTTTAGTTCAGACTCCAGGTAGCCTTTGCCTTCGAGGCGTTTCAAAACAGTTTGCAATGCTCCCATGCTGACTGACCGATTCAGACGGGTTTCCATTTCTTCGATAATAGATACACCGTAGGCTTCTTCTTTGAGAATGGCCACGGTGAGCATTACTATCTCCTCAAACTCTCCCAGATGATGTTTGCCCATTTTTAATTTTTGCCTTAAATGTAGTTTTTAATAATTCAGGGACAAAGCGATTTAATTAGTTTTTACCTTAAATGTAGTTTTTAATGATTTTATCTATCCACAATAAATGAGATGGGAGGGTGTTTGGGAATAATCAGTCGGTAATAGCCTGCTCCAAGGTGAGATACATTGTAGGTATTACTGTCAATAGGTCTTAGGTCGAAAAACTGTCCGCTGTTGTTGGTTGCTTGCAAATATTCTAGTGGCCGATTACCGGTTAGGGTAAGAATTTCGCTCACCGGGTTCGATACTATTTTCACCTTGAACTCGCGTTTAAAATAGACGCTTTGCACTTCAAAGATTTCGCTCTGCCCGGAAAAATCTACTTGCTTTAGCCTGTAATACGATCTATCGTCAAGCGGTTCTGCATCAACGAAACTGTAGGCTATGGTATGTGTTGCATGAGCACTCCCTTCTACCTCACCCACTACGTTCCAGTCCCATCCGTTCGGTGAGCGCTGCACCTCAAAATGACTGTTGTTTACTTCCCATGCTGTAGACCAGGTGATCATCACATCTGTTGTTCTCGCGATTACTTTAAAACTAATAAGGTCAACAGGCAATGATTGCCCATCGGTTGGGTTACAATTAGGATAATTGGCATAAACAAAAGGCGCACCTCCACCATTGTGCCATACAAGGTAATTGCCGTTTCTTGTAGAGGCCCATAGGTTTTGGTAGTTAAAATTGGTGGTAGTACCGTTTACAATAGACTGAAAGTACCTGAAGCCGGAGGGGCTGTTGGCAAATAGACCGTTGTCTGGCCAGGAACTATCGTTAGAAAGCACGGCATATACATTGCCAAGGCCTAAGCCACACCACCCGGAAAAATTAATAGATGTAAGGTTTATATTATTAAATACCACCAGGTGGCTTCCGGAAGGAATGGTCGAGCCGGAAGAAGCACCAATGAAATTTAGATCGGAACAACCGCTTAGTGGTAGCAGTGCGTTGAGGGTAGAGGCCCATGTAGCAGCAACAGATAGACTTTCGAAGCTATCGGTAAATGTGGTTGAGGCCGGAGACGATGTGCCATACCTTAAATCGAGCGTAGAGGGAGAGAGGGTGAATGATGAGCCGCCACCGTACACCACTACATACTCTCCATAGCCATCACTTAGGCCGCAGCCGTCAATAACCGCACTTACCATTTGAGGTCTCTGCGCATAGAGTCCATCAATGGGTATAGTACTCCCTAATACAATAGTAAGAACAATTGATTTCATTTATTGATGTGATTATTTAAATGTTGTGTGTGTTAGGGAGAAAGGAATATTAAAATATAACTTATAAGTTTAATAGTAAAGTTAAATAAGACAATATTTTACTTTAAATTGTAGGTTTACTCATTTAGATCGCATTTGTTAGATCCAGTATACTAGCCACAAGCTGTGTCCTCATAGCGTCTTTTAACAGCCATTTGTGAAGA
>NZ_DDDQ01000163.1:0-42408 GCF_002336325.1 Roseivirga sp. UBA1976
GTCGGCCGTGATTTTTACCCTCGTCATCATGCCGGCTTTTTCGCATTGGATATTTTCCATGAAAAAGGCAAAAGGCAAAACGGGACTGTACCTGAACTATCTTTTGCTAATTGCCGGGCCCGTAATTGCCTTTACCGTATGGTCATGGGCAGGCTGGGTGCTGTTTGGTTTCGGGCTGGTGAACGTGCTGCTGCACCACTACCCTGATAGACTGGGAAAATACCGCGATCTGATGATGGTGGGCGTAACAGTAGTGACTGTAGCCTGGCTACTGACCACCGAATGGGTACCTTTGGGGGTATCCAATAGCCTGCTTGTCAATTTTCTGTTTATTGCTGTAATCCTCGGACTGGTGCTTGGCACCTTCGCTTTGTTCCTCAGGCTTTACCCTAAAATACTCATGTGGTGCCTGGACAATAAAGGCTTGTTCTTCATAGCGCCAGTGGTGATTGTCCTGTTAGGAGCCAATATCTGGCTGGGTTTCGACAGGGTATTTGGTTTTTTGCCTAATACGACTGAGAAACTTGGTTGGAACCTGAGGGAAACTTCCGGATGGACGGCAGCATCAGAGGTTTTCCCCGGTTTGGGGGAAGAATTCATGCCTTCGCTCAATGAAGGTTCATTCTTGTTGATGCCTACATCCATGCCACACTCCGGCATTGAAGTGAACCGGGAAGTATTACAAAAACTGGACATGATGGTCACCGCCATTCCTGAGGTGGAAATGGTGGTGGGTAAGGCAGGCAGGGCAGAAACGGCTATCGATCCTGCACCCATTTCGATGTTCGAAAACACCATTAACTACAAAAGCGAATACGTATCCGATATCAATGGAAACAAGCTGCGGTTTAAAGTAAATGATAATGGTCACTTTGAACTGAAAGATGGAACCACCTATGACCCAGAGACCATGTCCCCTGAACAAATTGACGTCAAGCAACTCATTGAAGACCGCAGTGGCGAGTATTTCCGCCAATGGCGGAACCATATTAAAACGCCTGATGATATCTGGGATGAAATTGTTTCTGTGGTCAATATTCCGGGTGTCACATCCTCTCCCAAACTTCAACCGATCGAAACCCGGCTGGTAATGCTCCAAACGGGTATGCGGGCGCCCATGGGGATCAAGGTTTATGGGCCTGACCTGAAAACCATTGAAGAATTTGGGTTACAATTGGAAAAGTATCTCAAGGAAGTTCCCTCTGTCAAGAAAGAGGCTGTTTTTGCCGACCGTATTGTCGGCAAGCCCTACCTCGAAATTGACATTGACCGAGATCAGATTACCCGCTACGGGCTCAATATCCGGGATGTACAAGACTATATAGAAACGGCTATTGGCGGAATGCAAATCAGCACCACGGTGGAAGGCCGGGAACGCTTCCCGATCAGAGTCCGCTATGCCCGTGAGTACAGGGATGACCCTTCGGCCATAGAGTCCATGCAAGTACCTACGCCACTGGGCAATTATATCCCACTTGGGCAGCTTGCAGACATCACCTACCGGCCTGGGCCCGAAATGATCAGGGGGGAAAATAGCTTTTTGGTGGGGTATGTACTCCTGGACAGGCTCCCGGAATTTGCGGAGGTAACAGTAGTGGAAGATGCGCAACGCCACCTTCGCGAGAAAATTGATTCGGGCGAACTCATCGTACCGGCAGGCGTTCGCTACGAATTCTCAGGAAGCTACGAAAACCAGGTAAGGGCAGAGAAACGACTCGCAATTGTAGTCCCGCTATGCCTTATGGCCATTTTCCTTATCCTGTATTTCCAGTTCCGGGCTGTCTCAACCACCTTATTTGTATTCACGGGGATTGCGATGGCTTTTTCAGGTGGGTTCTTGATGCTCTGGCTTTACGGTCAGGACTGGTTCATGGATTTTACTGTCTTCGACACCAACATGCGGGAGCTTTTCCAAATGAAGGTGTATAACCTGAGTGTGGCCGTTTGGGTAGGCTTCATAGCACTGTTTGGAATCGCTACCGATGATGGCGTAGTGGTGGCTACTTACCTCAAGCAAAGCTTTGAGAAACGGGAACCTGAAAACGTGAAGGAGGTTCGCAAAGCTGTATTGGAGGCTGGTCAAAAGCGGGTACTCCCGGCCATGATGACCACCGCCACCACTTTACTGGCCCTCTTACCTGTACTCACATCTTCCGGGCGAGGATCCGACATTATGATACCCATGGCCATTCCTTCATTCGGGGGCATGATCATCGAAATTATGACGGTTCTGCTGGTGCCAGTCCTATACTGTTGGTGGGCAGAGCGCAAGATTAAACGCAATCCCAAAGTATTTACTGAATCATAAATAGAGGAAGATGAAAAAAATAGCAATCATATTCCTGTTGTTTTTAGGAGTTCAGTCCACAAGCTTTTCACAAAGCCTGGATGAATACCTGAAAGTAGCAGCAGAAAACAACCCGGAGTTAAAAGCCTACTTCAATGAATATCTGGCCTCTTTGGAAAAAGTACCTCAGGTGGGAGCACTTCCTGATCCTGAACTGACCATGGGTTTCTTCTTTCAACCAATGGAGCGGTTCATGGGCAACCAGCAAGCCGACATCCAGTTGATGCAGATGTTTCCCTGGTTCGGCATGCTGAAAACCCAAAAGGATGAAGCAAGCAAAATGGCACTGGCGCAGTACGAAGTGTTTCAGGATGCCAAATACCGCTTGTTTTATCAGGTAAAAAACACCTGGTATCAACTGTATCGGCTAGAAGAGGAAATCCGCATTACGGAGGAAAACCTTGAGATTCTTAAACAGTATGAGCGGCTGGCGCTCATTCGTTTTCAGAGTGCAGATATAGGAACCGGTTCCGGCCCTAGCAATATGCAGCAAGCTACAAGCATGAACAGCGGTTCCTCCACCTCATCAGCATCGTCAATGGGTGGAATGAGCGGTGGAATGACCAGTGGCACTTCCGGTAAAAGCAGTTCAAAAGGTGGTTCTTCAATGGGTACTTCCTCATCAATGAACGGGGGCGGGTCAGGCATGAGTGATGTGCTCAGGGTAAGGATTCAGATCAAGGAACTGGAAAACACACTTGCCTTGCTTGAAGACTCCCGACTGCCCATTAAAGCCGAATTCAATCAGTTGCTTAACCGGGATATCAATGAAGTGGTAAGCATAGCCGATTCATTGAGCGGATCAGTAGTCTCTTGGGAGCGCCAGGCTTTGCTGGACAGCATTACGCAGAACAATCCCATGTTGAAAATGCTGGATGCCGAGGAAGAAGCCTATGAGGCACAGAAAAAGATGGCTCGGCTGGAAGGCAGGCCTATGTTGGGGGCAGGCGTCAACTATATACCCTTTAGTCCAAGGACAGAAAATGGAATGCCGATGGGCGGCAATGACATGGTGATGCCCATGTTGAGGCTGACTATACCCATCTATCGGAAAAAGTACAATGCTTTACAGAAAGAGGCGGAATTGAAACAATTGGCCGTTCAGCAGCGCAGGGAAAACACCGTCAATCAGTTGACCACCCGATGGTCAACCGCCTTGCGGGATTTGGACGATGCAACCAGAAGGACAAAGCTGTACCGGGAGCAAACCGACCTGGCCAGGCAAACTCTGAACCTGCTGATGACCAGCTACGCTACTGACGGACGGGATTTCGAGGAAGTGCTGCGGGTACAACAGCAATTGCTCGATTATCAACTCAAGCTGATCACTTCAATAGTAGATCAGCACGTCACCATTGCCATGCTGGAAAACCTGGCAGCAACAGAACTGAATTAATTGATCTAAAAAGTTAAAACGATGAAAGAAATATTTAAAAATAAAAAACTCCTACTGATCGTGCTCGTAGCGCTGACATTGGGAGGCGTACTCGGCTGGATGGTAAAACCATCTTCAGGTCATCAGGAGACGGAAGCAGCCGTGCATAACCATGATGAAGGTAATGAGGTTTGGACCTGTTCTATGCACCCGCAGATCAGGCAATCGGAACCCGGCCAATGTCCCATTTGCGGAATGGACCTGATACCAGCTTCCACTAAACGGTCATCAGCCAGTTCGAATCCATTGATTCATGAGATGACCCCTGAAGCGGTGGCCATGGCCAATATCCATACCTCCAGAGTTACAGGAGTGTCACCTGAAGGTGAGCTTTTCCTTACCGGTAAAGTGAAGGCCGATGAACGCCAGTTGGCTTCCGTTACGGCAAAATTTCCCGGGCGAATAGAGCAGCTATTTGTAAACTTCACAGGGCAGGTGGTAAGAACCGGGGAACGATTGGCCACCATTTATTCGCCTGAGTTGGTTACAGCCCAAAAGGAATTATTGGAAGCTGCCTCCACGAAAGAGACCTACCCTGAGCTTTATACTGCTGCACGTGAGAAGCTCAGGCTTTGGAAACTCAACGAAAACCAAATCGATGAAATAGAAAAAACAGGAAAAGTAAGGGATCAATTTGATGTTCTCGCAGACAAGGGAGGTATAGTGACCCAGCGAAACATTGCCGTGGGCGACTATGTGGGTACCGGATCAGTATTGTTTGATGTGGTCGATCTGAGCCGGGTCTGGATCATGATCGATGCGTACGAATCCGATCTGCCATTTGTGAAAATTGGTGATGAAGTAAGCTTTACGGCTGCCGGGATCCCCGGACAAACATTCACAGCAAAGGTCACTTACATAGACCCGGTGATTAATCCAAATACACGGGCAGCTTCTGTTCGTGCAGAAGCTAATAACAGAAGTGGAGAACTGCGGCCTGAAATGTTTGTCAACGCACAGGTAAAAACCACTCTCCGGAAAGGTCAATCATCCCTGGCCATACCCCGTACCGCTTTGCTCTGGTCTGGAAAACGCTCCATTGTTTACATTAAAGTGCAGAACTCTGAATTCCCAGCCTACGAAATGCGGGAAATCACCATAGGTCCCCGCATGGGTGAAATGTACTTGGTGGAGGCAGGACTGGAAGCTGGCGAAGAGATAGTGACCAATGGAGTATTTGCCATTGATGCGGCTGCACAACTTTCCGGGAACTATAGCATGCTCATGCGCCCGGATGTTAAAACCATGGACGTGCCACAGGCTTTCCAGAAACAAATTACAGCGCTGGCCGATGCATATTTCAAAGTAAAGAATGGTTTGGTCGCTGATGATGCTAAGGCGACAAAATCCGCATTGGAACAGTTACGGGAAGCCTTGAACCAAATTGCCATGGACGAACTGAAAGGCCAGGCACATGATCATTGGATGGCGCTGAAGCAGCAGCTGGCTGAGGCAGCCAAAATGATGCAGGGTGAAGAAACCCTTGTCGGCCTAAGGCAGCATTTCTCAATGCTCTCTGAAAACATGCTGGAAGTCACCGAATCCTTCGGACTGGAAAAAGACAAAGTGTTCAAAGATTTCTGCCCGATGGCTTTCGACAACAAAGGGGCTTTTTGGCTAAGTGAAACTGAAGAAATCCGAAACCCATATTTTGGTGAGTCCATGCTCTCCTGTGGTGAGGTAAAAAAGACTTATCTCAAAGGCCAAAAAGTTTTTGAGGAAGGAGGCCCTGCCAAGCAAGCAGCTGGTGGTCATAATCACTAAAAATTACGGATAAATCCAAGTTAAAATTTGAAGCAATGAAATTATTGAAGTTCATCGGGCAATTGGTAAATAAATCAAGCATAACCATTCTGTTTATTAGTATAGTCTTCCTGGTTTATGTGTTATTAATGAAGTACATCGACCACAGCACCCGATCGATTATTATACTTATTCCGGTACTGGCTCTTTGCAAGGTCATTTTCTTCACCTTCTTCACCTTCCGAAAGATGCAGGCTTTGATGAACCGCCTTGCTGGAATCAGTGAGGTGCTTTTGATTTTTGCATTACTGGTAGTCTTAATGAGCTTCTCATTTGCAACAGATTTCTCCTGTTTGGCAGAGTTTGACAGGCAATCATTTAAAGGGATAAGTGATAATACCAACATGTCTTCTTGGAAAAGGCTCTTTGATTACTTCTATCTGAGTGTTGTCACTTTCACTTCCCTAGGATATGGGGACATTGTGCCTCTTTCTATTCCTGCCAAGTTGCTAGTCATGATGGAAGTAGGTCTAAGTTTCCTGCTCGGGATTTTTGGCCTTTCAAATATCAAGTTGATTCAACATAAAATATCAAATACAATTCAATGAAAACTTGCTGTAAAACAGGAGATGAAAAAGCCCAGATTCAAGTGATAAATGCAACAATAAAAAAATGGGGCAGCCGGATTGCCTGAGGAATAGTCATTCTTCTGGTCACTGGTTTAGCCCTGATTCAAGTATTTAACCTTTAAACAAATAGAAAAATGAAAAAAACAATGATCATGCTATGCCTGGCTTTAGTAAGCTGGGGAGCAAACGCACAACACGACCATGCAGCGCATGGTGCACAAACAAGCAGTCAAACGATGGAACCAATGTTTAAAGACAAGGCATTGGGTTCTTCCTACACGCACTACATTCATTTGAAGAATGCTTTGGTGGCCTCTGATTTTCAGCAAGCAAAATCTGCTTCTGAATCTTTGGTGAAAGCTCTTCACAATGTAAAAGGAAGTGATAAAGTCCATATAGAGGCGGCCAAAGTTGCGCAGGCAGGTTCACTGGAAAACCAGCGAAAGGCTTTCACCGCCTTAAGCAATGAGATGGCCACCTTGGTGAAGGGAGCTGATATCAGCATGGGAGAACTCTATCTGGAATACTGCCCCATGGCCAACGGCAACACCGGAGGCTATTGGCTATCCAACGAAAAGGAGATCCGCAATCCCTACTTCGGTGACAAAATGCTGAAGTGCGGAAGCGTGAAAGAGACGATTAACTGACCCTAGTTTTGGCATAAGGGATTGGGTTCACTATAAGCTGAGCCCGATCCTGACACCAGGCACAAATCAATCAGAAATGAAAAAGAACATCATTTTCAGTATAATATTCCTGGGAGGAATACTGCTGGCCGCACAGGGCCTCTTGGCACAGCCAAGTAGCAAGACAGAGCAACGCCTTATACATATCAATGGAAAAGGCGAGGTATCGGATGACCGGGGCACCAAACTCGGGTACATCAGTAAAGAAGACATAGTCTTTAACAATCAGGGTCAAAAACTGGGCTTTATCAAAAATGGTAAAGTGTATGATGCTGAAGGAAATTCCCTGGGCAAAGCCAAAAAAGATGGCCGCTATTACAACAATGATGGAGTTTTCATTTTGAGTACCAAAACGATGGGTGATAAATGTGAAATCCTGGATCTGGAAGGTCACAAGAAAGGCACGGTACACAAAAACTATAAACTACAAGCGTGTGCTGCTCACTGTTTCTTCTTGGAACAGGAAATGAAAAAAGAGGAAGATAAGTAAAAAGTAAAGCCCTGTTGGAGAGTGGCTCTTGTGTAGGTTGTCATGCATACAATCCTGCCGCCACTCTTCCATCAGGCACCAAACAGAAAAGTCATGAAGAAGAAAACCAACAAGGACAACCCTAAGACATCTACCCGGAATCTGGTGTATGCCTACCTGACCATTGCGGCATTATTAGTGACAGCCACAGCATTGGTGTATTGGATTAACCATCAGCAGCTAAAGCCTTCTGTCAGCTATATCCAGGATGAATTTGAGCGACCAGTTGAACCAAGCCTGGTATGTATGGTCAATGACGCCTATATGGGTGTAGCCCAAATCCCGGTACCGGTCAATGGCAAAACCTATTATGGTTGCTGTGAAATGTGCGTGGATAAGCTTAACAACCTGGAAAGCGCAAGGATCGCGATTGACCCCTATAGTGGTAATCCTGTAGATAAATCAGAAGCATTTATAGTAGTGACTAACCAACAAGGTGCAGTTGCCTACTTTGAATCAGAGGCTAATTACAACGCATTTAAGAAAAACTAAAAACAATCCTTTAACCCAAAATCTATGAAATTGAAACTGCTTTTTTTTGGTCTTGCTGCCATAGTGGCCGTGAAGACTCAAGCGCAACAGTCGGATGAAATTAACCAGGTAAAACAAGTCCTGGAATCATACAAACAGGCCATTGAAAGCCTCGACACAACGGGCACAGGTAATTTATTTGTATCGCAATCAATTGTTATTGAATCAGGCAAAGTTGAAGGCCGATATCAGGACTATCTGGCCAACCACCTGGGCCCGGAGCTCCATCATTTCGAATCTTTCAAGTTTAGTGACTATGAAGTAGCCATTGAAGTCGCTTTGCCATTTGCCTTTGCCACTGAAACCTACATATACACAATTGTGCTAAGCAATGACAAATCAGTTATTGAGCGAAAAGGAGTTGCCACCAGCATTTTGAAAAAAGAAAACGGTCAATGGAAAATATGGCAAACTCATTCGTCAGCAAGAAGACCACAGACCAATCATTAATCACCTAAATAATTTAACAATGAAAAATATTCTAAAAGCAGTCGTATTGCTACTATTCACTACGGCAACCGTATCGGCTCATGACGGCCACAAAAGCAAACAAGACAGCACCGCCCAACAAGCGGATACTGTGATGACCACCCCCACCAGCGAGGCAGATCAAAGTGAACATGAACATACCAGTGAGGCAGTGAGCCACGATGCGCATGAGAAAGATGCACACCACGAAAAAAAGGTCACGGCTGATTTGGCAGATTTCCCCACAATCCATCCACTGATTGTCCATTTCGCTATCGTATTGCTGATTGTGGGAGCCATTCTGGCGGTTGTCAACATCTATTTCATCAAAAAGGAATTGGCGTGGACAGCCTTTGCCCTGGTGCTGGTAGGTTTTGTAGCTGCTTACTTAGCTGGCAGAAACTTCCATCCGCATACTCACGGACTAACCGAACATGCCAAGCTCGTGCTCGAACAACATGACTTCTGGGCTGACTGGACGATCAATCTTGGGTTTATCGGCCTGCTGTTACAAGGGATCAATCTATTTATTTTCAAATCGAAAAGATGGGCAATGGCTATTGTGGCAGTTGTGTTATTGAGCGCTGCTTATGCTGTGGCACAGGCAGGACATTACGGAGCACAATTGGTACACATAGAAGGTGTAGGGCCGCAAGGTAATTTTTTGGAACTGGAGCATGACCACTAATTGACTTGAAATCACCAGTATGCCTGGGTTATTTTTTGATTCGGTACTTACCTGTCCGGTATGTGGCCAGCAGCAGGTTCGCAGAATACCTTATAACGAGCGGCTGGATAGCTTCATTTGTAAGGGATGCGAATGCGAGATTACTGTTCCGGGCGATCAATGCTGCATTTTTTGTGCATTCGGGTCACATAAATGCTTGGTCAGCCAAGGCTGGGAAAAATTAGAACAAAAACAATGGAGAGAAAAAATGAAAAACACAGACCATAAAAAAGAAAAGGAATTCATCCCTGCATTAAGCTATAATTTCCTTACCGGCCTTTATGATACCACCATAAGACTGACCATGCCTGAAAAGAAATTTAGAAGCGAACTAATAGACCGTTTAAAGCCCGAACCTCATGAGCAAATTTTTGAGTTTGGCTTTGGCACAGGGGCTAATCTGGCGATTGCCTCTTCACGGTCTCCCAACTCTTCATTTTTCGGATTAGACATTGACCCTAAAGTACGGGAGATTGCCTTTTCAAAGCTCAAAGACAAAGACATTCTGGTTGAACTCCAACTCTACAATGGGGGCATTTTTCCGTATGATGATGCTGTTTTTGACAAGGCCTACAGTTGTCTGGTATTTCATCAGTTAGATGATGAAACTAAAGCGCATTGTTTCAGTGAAATCTACCGGGTTCTAAAGCCCGGAGGCAAGCTCATCATTGGCTATTGGGGCAAGGCAAAAAACCGATGGATGCGCACAGTTTTTTACACCGTGCAGCTTCTGGACGGTTTCAAAACCACCACAGCCAATGTGAAGGGCTTGCTGCCGGATTACATCCGTGAGGCAGGGTTTTCGGATGTGCAGGAGACAGGCTTTATTAATACCAGGATCGGGTCATTTTGCTATTATGAGGGAACTAAATCATTGAAAATCAAAAATCAAATTTAATTACGGAAATCATGAACTTAAGATTCTACTATATTTTGACCATTTCTTTTTCGTTGCTTAGCCTGTCTACGAGGGCACAAAACCTCACTGAAAAATCAGTCGAAGGCAACACTGATAATCTTCCTGTAAGAGAATATGCCATTTCCATAAATGAGCTGGCAGTGAACAAGGCAGGCAAAGAAGTCATGGGAATGGCCATTAATGGCAGTGTCCCGGGACCCACACTTACTTTTACTGAAGGTGAATATGCCGTAATATATGTAAAAAACGAGATGGATGAAGAAACTTCCATTCACTGGCACGGTTTGTTGTTGCCAAATTTTTATGACGGGGTTCCTTACCTCACCACTCCGCCCATCGCGCCTGGGGAAACACAGAAGTACGAATTTCCCCTGAAACAAGCCGGTACCTATTGGTATCATTCACATACCATGCTGCAAGAGCAGAGTGGTGTTTTTGGCTCTATCGTCATCCATCCTAGAAAAGAAAACCTGGCCTATGACAAAGAGCTCGTTATAATACTTTCGGACTGGACGAATGAAAAGCCTATGAACGTACTCCGTTTTCTGAAACGAGGAACCGAATGGTACAACTGGCGAAAAGGTACGGCCACACCCCTCAACCGCGTTATTGCCAGAGGTGCAATGGGAGCCCAGTTAAATTTCTGGAGGCAGAGAATGGAAAGTGCAGACATTGCCGATATATATTACCCGGCCTTTTTAGTTAATGGTGAACAAGTTCAGGAATATTCCAATTTCAAACCCGGAGAAAAGGTTAGGCTTAGAATTATTAACGGGGCAGCTTCTACCTCGTTTTGGATGACGTTTGGTGGTGAGGAGCCCACTTTAGTTGCGGCTGATGGACTAAACGTTGAGCCGGTCAAGCGCAATAAAACATTTATTGCCATTGCGGAGACCTACGATTTTATTGTAAATATTCCGGAAAGTGGAAAGATGGAATTTCGGGCCACCGCTCAGGATGGTTCGGGAACAGCCTCTGCTTTTTTGGGCCAAGGAGAAGTTTTAGCAGCCGAAGATGTTCCCCGCCCTGATAAAATAGGGATGATGATGCAAATGGCAAAAATGGACATGCGCATGGGGGCTCCTGCCCTAAAATTTAATCCTAAAAAGGACGATCCCCAAAAAATGATGGAGAACTGGGGAATGCAAATGAAAGGCGACAAAAACCCGGATAATGATATGCCGGGTATGAATATGGCCGGAAATAAGGAAGAGGTCTCCCAAATGGATCATTCCTCAATGGATATGTCTGATGATAAAAACTCCAAAATGGATCCGCCAAGTGCTCCCATGGCTGAAATGCCCGGGATGGAAAACATGGACATGTTTTCAGAATACAATTATAATTACCTCAAATCACCTAATAAAACGGTTTACGAAAAGGATGTTCCAGTCAATGAAATCCTGCTCAATCTTAC
The DNA here is from genome assembly GCF_002336325.1 of Roseivirga sp. UBA1976. Lineage (NCBI taxonomy): Bacteria > Pseudomonadati > Bacteroidota > Cytophagia > Cytophagales > Roseivirgaceae > Roseivirga > Roseivirga sp. UBA1976. Next base: position 11,432 of record NZ_DDDQ01000163.1, read on the forward strand.
TGGGAATATGAACCGCTACATCTGGAGCATGAATGGGATTCCACTGTCAGAAACTGACAAGATAAAAATCAAAGAGCGGCAAATTACCCGAATCACCCTCAATAACCTGACGATGATGCACCACCCTATGCACTTACACGGCCATTTTTTCCGTGTCATCAACGAAAACGGGGACTACTCGCCCCTGAAGCATACGGTGAATGTACCCCCGATGCAAAAAGTAACCATTGAGTTTTACGGGAACGAATATGGGGATTGGTTCTTTCATTGTCATATTCTCTATCATATGATGGGTGGTATGGCACGGGTAGTCAGCTATGATACACCGGAAGACCCTAGAATGAAACCCTTTCCAATTTCCAAACTGATTCACGAAACCAACCGCTTCTATAGTTGGGGAATGGCAGATGTTGCCTCACATAATACAACAGTCAATCTGACCACTTCAAACATTCGCAATCAATTCAATTTATCAATGGAATACGGATGGAATCAGAACCTGGAAGCTGAATTTTCTTATGAGTATTATCTGTACGATTATTTGAGGGTTTTTGGAGGTATTAATTTTGAGAATACCACCAGGAATAGTTTGGATGATATGAAGACAATTGCCGTGGCTGGTATCCGGTGGTTTACACCTTATATGTTCAATGTTGACCTAAGGATAGATAATGAGCTTCGGCCTAGAATTGGAATCGGTCGATCGCTGATGATATTTCCGAAGTTATCAATTTTTGGCTATTACGAATATCAAATTGATGCAGGATTGGTAAACGGTCTGGAGGCCGGCCAAAATTACAAAGAAGAAATTGTATGGAGTGCCGGTGCACAATACATGCTTTCTAAGAATTTTTCACTGATGACAAGCTATGACAACCGCTTCGGAGCAGGGGGCGGATTATCTGTCATGTTTTAATTAGGAAGTTAGCAGTAATGGTAGGACGACCCAACAGACAATGAAGTGATATGCAAAAAACGACATTTAAGATAACAAAAATGGACTGTCCATCCGAAGAACAAATGATTCGGATGAAACTTGACGATTTGACAAATATTCAATCGTTAGAATTTGACATACCCAACCGACTTTTACACGTTTTTCATATAGACAATAATGAACAAATTTTTCAGCGACTTGACACATTAAAATTTGACACTTCAATTCTCTCGACTGTTTCGGTTGACAATTTTACAGCAACTGACAATCAAAATGACGAAAGAAAAACCTTATGGACTGTTTTAATAATAAATTTTTTGTTTTTCGTTATTGAAATTGTAACAGGACTTATATCAAACTCAATGGGCTTGGTTGCCGACAGTTTAGATATGCTGGCTGACAGTATTGTTTATGGACTTGCATTAATTGTTGTTGGCGGAACAGTAGTCAGAAAAAAGAATATCGCAAAATTTGCAGGATACTTTCAAATCCTTCTTGCTGTAATTGGTTTTATAGAAGTAGTCAGACGATTTATTGGAGTCGAGAAAATGCCTGACTTTCAAACAATGATTTTCGTTTCGATTGTAGCGTTAATAGCTAATGTTATTTGTCTGTATTTATTGCAAAAGAGAAAAAGCAAAGAAGCTCATATGCAAGCAAGTATGATTTTTACTTCAAATGACATAATCATAAATTCGGGAGTAATTACAGCAGGACTTTTGGTTAATTGGCTCAATTCAGGTTATCCCGACTTAATTATTGGAGCAATTGTATTTGTCATTGTAGCGAGAGGAGCTTACAGAATTTTACAGCTATCAAAATGACGACTAACAAGACAACGGAAGAAACCACTACTGCTAACAGCGGTTTTGCGTCAGGCGGGGGAAACGGCTTCGTATGACAGTTTTTCGTAACTTTGAAGTTTACGGCTTCGTAAGGAAGTTTTGTGCTAAAAACCCGCCCGAACGCAAAGCCGCAAACCGTTATGGAAGAAAGTTATAAAAAAGGAAGTTTAAGTTTATTAGGATCAATTGCTTTAGGCACTGGTGTAATGATCGGTGCAGGAATCTTTGCATTATTGGGCCAGGTGGCTGAACTGTCAGGGACCTGGTTTCCTTACATTTTCGTTTTGGGAGCTCTCATTTCAGCATTTAGTGCTTACTCCTACATCAAAGTTTCAAATACGTATCCTTCGGCTGGGGGGATAGCCATGATTTTGAAAAAAGCTTATGGTAAATCAACCATAACAGCTTCTGCATCATTATTAATGGCACTATCCATGGTAATCAACGAAAGCCTGGTTGCCAGAACTTTTGGCTCTTATACCCTACAACTGTTCGAAGTTGAAAACAAGGAACTTTGGATTCCCATATTGGGTGTTGCTCTTTTGGTTAGCGCTTTTTTGATTAACATATCTGGCAACCAGCTGATAGGAAAGTCATCACAGTTCATGTCATTTATCAAAATTATCGGAATTCTGATTTTTGCCATAGGAGCTCTCTGGGCAGTGGGTTTTTCTCTGGAAGGGTTGATACCAAAAGCCATCAAAAACACTGATTATTCAGCAACCAGTTATATTGGGGCTTTAGCACTTTCCATTTTGGCCTACAAAGGATTCACTACAATAACTAATAGTGGTGGCGAAATTACAGAACCTCAAAAAAATGTTGGCCTGTCTATTATTATTTCTTTGTTGATATGCACAGTGGTGTATTTTCTGGTTGCTTTCGCTGTAAACTCAAGCCTTACAATCTCTGAAATTATTCAAGCCAAAGATTACTCCCTTGCTGAAGCTGCCAGACCTGCTTTTGGAGATTTTGGTCTTCATTTTACCGTTGCTATTGCCATAATAGCTACTATTTCGGGAGTGATTGCCAGCATTTTTGCAGTCTCTCGCATGACGGCTATGCTTACAGATATGGAACTTATTCCACATAGTCATTTGGGCATGTCAGGCCGAATACAGAAGCATATGTTGGTGTATGTGGTGTTTATCGCTATCATCCTGACTATTTTCTTTGATCTGTCCAGAATTGCTTCCATAGGAGCCATTTTTTATTTGGTGATGGACATCATTATTCATTGGGGTGTATATAAGTATTTGAGGAAAGAGGTGAAAGCCAATGGAACAATTGTACTCACAGCGATGGTGTTGGATTTCATCGTATTGGCAGCTTTCTTATGGATCAAGGCATCATCTGACCTTTTGGTTCTTATTGTTTCTGCATCTGTGATGCTAATAGTTTTCGCAGGTGAAAAATGGTTCTTAAGTCGGGCAGATAAATCCACCCAAAAATGAAGCGCAACAGAAACTACTACATCCGCAAAACGCACCGGTATCTGGGGCTTTTTATAGGCATTCAGTTTATTGGGTGGACGATCAGTGGCCTCTATTTTAGTTGGACGGATATTGACAAAATCCATGGAGACCAGTTCCATCGTGAACATGTAATGACGCATTCACCCCCGGACTTAATCAGTCCGGCTCAGTTAGATTCAACGCTTGGTATTTCATCCCTTGAGCTTCGCTACATCAATCACCAACCGCATTATTGGGTCAACGATAGTCTGCTTTACAATGCCCTGACCGGGCAAATCAAAAAGGGCATAACCGAAACGGAGGCGGTCGAAATCGCACAGAACCATCTCGTAAAAAACCTGAAAATCCTGAAAACCGAATGGATTACTGAAACCGACAACCATCATGAATACCGTGGCAGGCCGCTACCAGCCTGGGCTGTCCACTTTGAGCATCCCGAAAACCTTACGGCCTACGTAGATGCCCGTAACGGCAACTTCGAACGGGTACGCCACAGCCGTTGGCGTTGGTTCGATTTTCTCTGGATGTTTCACACCATGGATTATGCCGGGCGGGACAACTTTAACAATTGGCTGCTCAGGGCATTTTCAGTCTTTGGCCTTTTTACAGTGCTTTCAGGCTTTACACTTTACGCAGTATCCTCTAAAACTTTCTTAAAAACCACTTCAAAACTTAAAAAGAATAAATGATGAACAAACTGATTTACACACTTGCACTGGGATTGCTGATCGTATCCTGCCAAAACAAAAAAGGTGAAAATGGTGGTCACGAACACCATCAGCCGGAAAAAGCACCTACTGAACAATCGGACAACTCGAAAAAGAGTCTCCCGCAGGAGGCTCATGCCGAAGTAGGTAATACGCACATCACCATCAAGTACCACTCTCCTGCCGTTAGAGGTAGGGTCATTTGGGGAGGCTTAGTACCTTATGATGAGGTTTGGGTAACTGGTGCCCACAGTGCTACCAGCGTTGAGTTTTCCAAAGCAATCAAGATAGCAGGTACGACCATCCCCAAAGGCAAATATGCCTTCTTTACCATTCCCGGACAGGAACGCTGGACATTGATCCTGAACAAAAACTGGGAGCAGCACCTGGCTGATGATTACGATCAGGCAGAGGATGTCATCAGGATAGAAGTAACTCCTGAAACAGGAATGCCCCTTGCCGAGCGGCTTACTTATACCATTGAAGACAAAAGAGAGGGTTCGGGCGCTATACGCATGTCATGGGAGAAGCTAAGTGTTTCCCTTCCATTTAAAACAGATTAACCACTATAATTTTTTCTCATGGAAAAGCATAATCACGAACATCACAAGCATCATACACACGAGGATCACCAAAGGAACCAATCATCAGATCATCAAACCACCAGCAAATCAGATCATCAGCATGGACACCACGACCATCATGCCATGATGATCGAAGATTTCAAAAAGCGTTTTTGGATTTCTCTGGTGCTCACGGTACCGATCCTGGCACTATCTCATATGATCCAGCAATTACTGGGATTTGAGCTAACCTTTTTTGGTGATCAGTACGTCCTTTTTGGGCTTTCCACTATTGTCTTCTTTTATGGGGGCTGGCCTTTTCTTAAAGGACTTTGGGACGAGCTAAAAGACAAAAACCCGGGCATGATGACCCTGATCGCAGTGGCCATTACCGTGGCTTACGTATACAGCTCGGCAGTGGTGTTTGGTTTGGAAGGGATGGACTTCTTCTGGGAGCTGGTCACACTGATTGTCATCATGCTGCTGGGGCACTGGATCGAGATGAAATCGGTAATGGGTGCATCAAGAGCGCTCGAATTACTGGTGCAGATGATGCCTTCCGAAGCTCATTTGGTTCAGGGAGACCAAATCAAGGACATCAAGGTTGATCAACTGAAAAAGGAGGATATCATCCTGATAAAAGCCAATGAAAAAATACCTGCGGACGGTACAGTGGTGGATGGGGAAAGCCACCTGGACGAAAGCATGCTCACCGGTGAAAGCAAGCCGGTGAAAAAATCCAAAGGAGACCAGGTAATTGGTGGATCGGTTAATGGCAGCCAGTCGATCAAAGTAAAGGTTTCCAAAACCGGGAAAGAAAGCTACCTCAACAAAGTGATCACGCTGGTAGAAGAGGCTCAGAAAACTAAATCGAAAACTCAAAACCTCGCAAATGTTGCAGCCAGATGGCTCACTTTCATTGCCATAGGTGCCGGTACAGCTACGCTGGTGACCTGGATCAGCTTGGGTAAGCCTTTAGATTTTGCATTGGAACGAATGGTGACCGTCATGGTTATTTCCTGTCCACATGCGTTGGGTTTGGCCATACCACTAGTTGTAGCCATTTCCACTGCTGTTTCAGCAGGAAAAGGCTTGCTGATCCGCAACCGTACTGCTTTTGAAAATGCCCGGAAGATTACCGCAATGGTGTTTGACAAAACAGGCACGTTGACCGAAGGCAAATTTGGTGTCTCACGATATGAGAGCCTTTCTGATGATATGAACAAAAATGAACTGCTGTCCTTTGCCGCTTCGCTGGAGCAGCAATCGGAGCACCCAATTGCACAAGGCATTGTGAAAGCAGCGAAAGAAGCAGGTCTGGCATTGAAAAAGGTAGAAAATTTTGAATCACTAACAGCCAAGGGCATTCAAGGCAAGATCGAGGGAAAAAATTGGAAAGTAGTCAGCCCTGGCTACCTGAAAGAAAACGACATAAAGATCCCCGAACAGGCAGGATCTGACGCAGCTGAAACCATAGTGTTTGCCCTCAGGGAAGAAAAACTTATTGGGTTCATTGCCCTGTCGGATAAGATCAGGGAAGAAAGCTCCAAGGCCATCGAAACGCTTCGGGAAAAAGGTATGAAACTGTATATGGCCACTGGTGACAATGAGAAAACGGCCAAAGCAGTAAGCGATAAACTTGGGCTGGATGGCTACTATAGCGAGGTGCTTCCACACCAAAAAGTAGAGATTATCAAGAAGCTTCAGAAGGAAGGCCACTTTGTGGCTATGACGGGTGATGGGGTAAATGATGCCCCTGCATTGGCACAAGCCAATGTGGGCATTGCTGTAGGTTCCGGTACCGATGTGGCTGCCGAGACAGCCGATATCATATTGGTCAACAGCAACCCAAAAGACATTGCCAATCTGGTACTGTTTGGCAGGGCCACTTACAACAAAATGATCCAGAACCTCGCTTGGGCTACCGGCTACAACGCAATTGCATTGCCTTTGGCCACAGGGTTTATCCCCGGCCTGGTGATCAGTCCTGCTATAGGCGCAGTATTCATGAGCCTGAGTACGATCATAGTGGCCATTAATGCGCAATTGCTGAAAAGGAAGATGAAAAGCTGAACTATTTAGAAATCTCCCAAGGGTACTTGCCGACTTTTGCAATACCCTTGCATTACATTTATTCGTATATTTGCATTCAATGAAAATCACGTGCTACATATTGAGTTTTTACTTTATGTCCCTGGCTGGGCTAGCATGTGCTGACACTTTACCTTTAGACAATACAAAGGATAATGTTTCAGTTATTAGCAGCACTGATGGGAATCATAACCACGAGCACCAAAGCGATTGGGACGGATGCTCCCCGTTATGCGTTTGCCATTGCTGTCACGTACACTTCGTATCAGCAGCCGGAGTTGATTTCACGCACCTCGTGAAATTACCTGCGGTTTACACTTCTTATTTTCAGGATTTCAGCAACGCTGATATCTCTGGTTTTCTTAAACCTCCAATGTCATAATTTCCCGCGTTTAGAAGGATCAGTATGTCTGACCGATAAGTCTTGTGTCAAGATGCAAGGTCTTTAATCATCCTGATAGCTCGCTAAACATCCCTTCATGTGCCTTTTTTCAAAGGCATCCTTTTACTGTGTTCAACCCTATTCAGAAAGTTGAAAAAACTGAATAAAATCAAAACGAAAAAAAGGAAAAAGAGAAGGAAGAAAATCACCATAAAAACTGTGCTGAAATGGTTTTTTATTGTGCTGATTAGTGCAATTCTCATTATAGCAACCATTGCCAGGCTTCTTCACTTCTTTATTTTCCATGTCAAATAATTAATAATCGTATGATCAATAAAATAATTTCTTTTTCGATAAAGAATAAATTCATTGTGGGCTTGCTTACGCTGGCCCTCATCGGAGTGGGTATCTACTCTATGTCCACAGTTAATCTTGGATCCGTGCCGGACATTACCAACAACCAGGTGCAGGTAATCACTGTTTCTCCCAACCTGGCCACCGAGGATATAGAGCAGTTTGTTACCTATCCTGTAGAGCTTGCAATGGGCAACCTACCGGGGGTGGATGAAATCCGGTCTATTTCCAGGTTTGGCCTATCGGTAGTCACCATTGTTTTTGAAGACGATATGGGGATATACAAACCCCGGCAACTGGTGCAGGAAAAGCTTAATGAGGTAAGGGATAAAATCCCTGAGAAATTTGGCAGCCCGTCTATGGGGCCTATAACCACGGGACTCGGTGAAATCTACCAATATACCATAAAGCCTAAGCCAGGATATGATACGGTTTATACACCGACCGAACTTCGGACAATCCAGGATTGGATTGTGAGAAGACAATTGACACTGGTGGATGGCGTAATTGATGTGAATGCTTTCGGGGGAAAGATCAAGCAATATGAAATTGCTATCAACCCTGAAAAGCTTAATGCACTGAATGTATCTATATCAGAAGTGTTTGAGGCCCTTCAAAGAAATAACGTCAATACCGGGGGAGCTTACATAGAAAAGAACAATATGGCCAACTTCATTCGTGGAGAGGGCCTTGTCCGCTCACTGGATGACATCAGGGAAATTGTGGTGAGAACTGAAAACAACATTCCGGTGACCATTGGCGATGTAGCAGAAAAGGTCCATTTCGGAAGCCAGGTGCGTTACGGTGCATTCACTCAGGATGGACAGGAAGCTGTAGGGGGAATGGTGTTGATGCTGAAAGGCTCCAACCCTAATGCAGTGATCCAGAATGTAAAAGAACGAATGGAGAAAGTGCAGAAGTCATTGCCGGAGGGGCTTGAGATCAAGCCTTTTCTGGATCGGAGCGCACTCATAGCCAGAACTACCGACACGGTAAAGCAAAACCTGATAGAAGGAGCCTTAATTGTGATTTTTGCTCTGGTGATCTTGCTGGGAAGTTTACGCGGTGGGATCATCACAGCTACCACCATACCTCTTTCTCTGCTCTTTGCATTCATCCTGATGAAGCAGTTTAATGTATGGGCCAACCTCATGAGTTTGGGTGCCATTGACTTTGGGATCATCATAGATGGGGCTGTGATCATTATTGAAGGTACAGTGTACGAAATACAGAAGCGGATCCGCTCGGGTAAAATCAAATTCAATCAGGGCGTAATGGATGAAGTGGCTTATGATGCCGGAAGTACCATGATGGGATCAGCATTTTTTGGACAGATAATCATTCTGATTGTTTTCGCTCCTATCCTTTTCCTCACCGGGGTTGAGGGTAAAATGTTCCAGCCTATGGCCTATACCTTCGGTTTTGCCATGATAGGTGCCATTATCCTTTGCCTCACTTACGTTCCTATGATGTCAGCTTTATTTATGAAGCCCATCCAGAACAAAAAGAACTGGTTTGGGAAGTTTGAACGCTGGCTGGAAAAAGTCAGTGATAAAATTATTGGGGGAATCCAATGGGCTTATTTGCCATTGCTTAAAGGTGCTTTAAGGTTCAAGACCATTGTCATCATTGTGGCTATTGTGTTACTAGGGCTTTCAGGATTCATTTTTTCACGTATGGGCGGAGAATTTGTACCCCAGCTGGATGAAGGGGATATCGCCATGCAGGCTTTGATACGTCCTGGAAGCGGATTGAGTGAAGCCATTGATGTTTCTACTAAAATTGAAACGCTTCTTCTGGACAACTTTCCTGAAATAAAAACTGCTGTAGCCAGAATCGGTGTAGCCGATATTCCTACCGACCCCATGCCGATGGACATAGCCGATATGTTTATCATCCTGGAAAAGGATATGGACAAATGGACAACAGTAGAAACAAAAGAAGAACTCATTGCAGAGATAAAGGAAATGCTGGATGAAAAACTGACGGGTGTCAACCTTGTTTTCAGCCAGCCTGTAGAGCTTCGTTTTAATGAGTTGTTGACTGGCGTGCGTGAAGATGTAGCTGTCAAACTCTATGGTGAAGATTTAGATGTACTTGCCCAAAAAGCTGAGCAAATGGCGGAAATAATCCAGACTATTCCAGGTGTGGGTGATGTAAATCCGGAACGAACTTCTGGTTTACCTCAAATGACTGTGCGATATAATCGAAAAAAAATAGCACAATATGGACTGGATATTCAGAAGTTGAATGAGTACGTAAGCTCAGCTTTTGCTGGTGGGGTGGCCGGAGTGATCTTTGAGGGAGAAAAACGATTTGATATGGTGATCCGCTTTGATGAGACCCACAGAAGAAGTATTGAAGACTTGCGAACCTTATATATTGATCTTCCCGATGGAACCCAAGTGCCCATTAAAGAAGTAGCAGACATCAGTTATGTGCCCGGTCCCATGCAAATTTCAAGAGACAATACCTTCCGCAGGACTTATGTGGGGGTCAACACCAGGGGACGTGATGTAGAGTCTGTTGTTACCGATATTCAAAACAGATTAGATGCAGAATTGGATCTTTCTCCAGGCTACTACATCACCTATGGAGGAGAGTTTGAAAACCTTCAGAGAGCTAAGCAACGCTTGCAGATCGTAGTGCCAATTGCCCTATTTCTCATCTTTGTACTACTCTACTTTGCGCTTAAATCTTTCTCACAGTCTATTATGATCTATATGGCCATTCCTCTAGCAGCTATTGGAGGGGTGTTCGCCTTATGGTTGAGAGGTATGCCATTTAGTATTTCGGCAGGTGTAGGCTTTATCGTTTTATTTGGGGTAGCAGTGTTAAATGGGCTGGTACTGATCAACCGATTCAATTCTCTGAAAGAAGAAGGGATCACCAGCATCAGAGACCGCATTCTTACCGGTACCAAAGAGCGAATCAGGCCCATTATGCTGACAGCCACAACAGATATATTCGGCTTCTTGCCGATGGCATTTTCAGGTTCTGCCGGAGCTGAGGTACAAAGGCCGTTAGCCACAGTGGTAATTGGTGGAATGCTTACAGCTACACTGCTCACATTGGTGGTGCTTCCGGTACTTTACACTTTTGTGGAAAGCAGAAGTGACAAAAGAAAAAGCCTGAAAGGGCCAAATGCCAACGTGATTATTGTACTGCTGGTTTGTGGAGGTCTATTCGGGCTGCCTGCCTTGGCCAATGCCCAAAACCAACAACAACCACAAGACAGTTTGCCAACGATCACGCTGGAGCAGGCCAGAAAACGTGCGGTAGAAAGCTATCCGAAAATCCAATCGGCAAGACTAGAGATAGAAAACCAGGAAGTGCTTAAGAAAACAGCCTGGGACTTTGGGAATACGCAGGTATTTACCGGAAAGGAAGAAGTGGGCAATGGCTCTGATGGAGTTTACACACAATTTGGAATTCAACAACAACAGATAGATGTGTTTGGAATAGCCCCAAGGCTGAAATTGCAAAAAGAACGGATAGCACTTGCTGAGAAGGCACTTGATCTATCAGTTATTGAACTGGAGCGGGAAGTAAGCCAGGCTTGGGCCATGGTATATGCTACCAAAAACATTTACCAGGTTTATGAACAGTTGGATTCGGTATTTGCAGATATTGAAAGAGCGGCCAGGATTCGCTTGGAAACGGAAGCCACATCTAAACTGGAATACCTGGCTACTTCCAACCAGGCCAATCAGGTACAGATACAAAAAGAGCAGGCATATCGGGATTATCTGAGTGCCTTACAACGCCTGAACCTTTGGTTTGCCAATGACACGCTGTATACCGTTCCGGATGTCCCAACCAGTCAATTGGACGAACCGCTCAATTATGTGGCTGATTCACTGATGAACCACCCCTTGCTGAATGTATCAAAGCAACGGGTAGATGTAGCGGATGCCACCATAAAAGAGAGGCGTTCGCAGTTCTTGCCTCAATTACAGGGGCAGTATGGGCGACAGCAGATTGCCGGACAATCTGGATTTTATCAGTACCAGGTAGGTGTCAGAATCCCTTTGTTTTTCGGTCCTGAGCTGGGCAGGACACAGTCGGCAAAAATCCAACGGGATATTGCCGGTCAAAACCTGCGACAAAACCAGTTGGAACTGAATGCCGCCTATCAGAACATGAGAGAACAATACCTGAAGTGGCTGAATTCATGGAACTACTACCGGGATGAGGCACTTCCGCTGGCCCAGGAGCAACGGGACGGAGCTATTTTGGCTTACCGGGAAGGGGCTATTGATTATGTGACCTTCCTGCAAAATATCCGGGATGCCATTAGCATAGAAGTTGATTCCTGGAATGCCTTTGGTAGTTACCTGGATAGCCGCTACCAATTGGAATACTACTTAAGAACATCAAACTAAAAGTAAACTGATCATCAGATATAAAAATAGAAGCACAATGAAAAAGCAAATCATATATATAGTGGCACTGGTACTTATGGTATCGGTATTTACGGGCTGCGGCAGCAAGTCGGCTGAGAACTCCGGTGAAGCATCTCACGAAGAACACAATGAGGGCGAGGCTGGGCACGAGGGTGAAGAAGGAACTAATGAAGAAGGGATGGCGGAGCTCCACCTTTCCAACCTTAAGTTTGAAAGTTTGGGTATTAAGGTAGATACCCTGCCCACCCGAACTCTCTCCGGGACAGTAGAGGCCAACGGCCAGTTGGAAGTGCTACCTCAGCATGAGGCCACCGTTACAGCCATACTGGGAGCCAATGTTACTTCCATAAAAGTGATAGAGGGCGACAAGGTAAATAAGGGGCAGGTATTGGCCTACCTTTCCCACCCCAACCTGACCAATCTTCAGACCAGTTATGTAAAGGCATATAGCCGGCTACAATATCTGGAAAAGGAGATGCAACGGCAGAAACGGTTGTATGAAGAAGAAGTAGGCTCAGGTAAAACTTACCAGGAAACGCTGGCCGATTACCAGGCGATTAAAGCGGAGGTAAAAGGCTATGAAGCACAGTTGAAACAGCTCAGCCTCAACGTGGAGAAAGTCCAAAGTGGTGATATTTATCAGTATGTGCCTGTAGTAAGCCCTATTGATGGTTACATTGAAAAAGTGGAAGTCCAAGTTGGGCAATATGTAGACCCGCAAACCGAGATGTTTATGATTGTCAATACTGACCACATCCATGCTGACCTTATGGTGTTTGAAAAGGATGTATATAAGGTAAAGAAAGGACAAAAAGTATCCTTTACTGTGGAGTCAGTTCCAGGAAATACCCTAACTGCCAAAATTTATTCTGTCGGCAAGCAGTTTGAGCAAAACCCTAAAGCAGTGCATGTGCATGCGGAAATAAAGAATAAAGAAGACTTCCTGATTCCGGGGATGTATATCAATGGTAAAATAAGAACAGGTGATAATAACACTGTAAGGGCATTACCCGAAAGTGCGATAATTGAGGAAGAGGGTAAGCCGTACATTTTCATGGCAGAAGCGCATGAAGAAGACGGAAAGACCGAATGGGCGTTTAAAGCCATAGAAGTGCGCACAGGTATCACCGAAGATGGTTGGGTAGAGATCAAATTATTGGAGCCACTTCCTGACGGTGCTCAGGTGGCATGGAATAACGCCTACTATCTGATCTCCGAAATGAAGAAAAGCCAGACTTCTCATAGTCATTGATTTAGTTGATTAGGCAAGGGCAGTTGGTAAATGTCATTTGCTAACTGCCAACTCTCAAATATTAAATTATAAAAAACAAACACATGAAATGAGCATAAACTTAGAGTCCTTAACATACCAACCAAGTATGAATAAGTTTATCGCGAATTCCATGTGACCGTTGAAATTAAACACATACACATGAAAGAAATAAAAGCATTTATAAAACCTAAAAAAGTACAGATAGTAGTTAAATCGCTGCGAGATGCAGGATTTGAAAGTGTAACCCTATCCAAAGGAGAAGGTACCGGAGCTCATAAAGATCCTGATGCATCTCCATCATTGGATTTTCATTTTACCGATAGCCCGATTGTTAAGCTGGAACTGGTCTGCCAAAATGAGGAAACGGATAAAGCCATTCAACTGATCTGTGGCAAGGCTCAAACACCTGAACCGGGCGATGGCATTATTTACGTTTCAGAAATAGATGATGCTTATCGGATCAAGACTGGAAAATCTATTAAAAGATTTGATATGAAGTAGATATGTCAAGTCCAATTGAAGAAATGCAATATCTGGCCCGAAAAAGAGGAGGGCTTTGTCTATCCGATTTGTACATAAACAGCAAATCAAAACTGTGGTGGCAATGTGCTGAAGGCCATCGCTGGCAGGCTACTCCCTTCAGTGTAAGAATAAGAAAAAGCTGGTGCCCATTCTGTGCTAACAATAGGCCTCACGGGATAGAAAGGGTGAAAGCACTGGCTGCTACAAAGGGCGGTACTTGTCTTTCTGAAGAATATATAAATTCCAAAACGCCACTCAGGTGGCAATGTAAAAACGGCCATCGTTTTCTGGCTACCGCAGACAGTGTGGTACAGGGGAAGTGGTGTAAAAAGTGTAAATAAATGTTAAACCTTAAACCCTCATAGTTATGATGCATGATTGGTATTTCGGAGGAATGCACTGGATTTGGTGGATCCTATGGCTGATCCTCATATTTTGGATATTTCTGATTCCATACCCTACACCCGGGCAAAGAAGAAGCAAGGATAAAGCCATGGAGGCGCTAAGAGAGCGCTATGCCCGAGGGGAGCTCAGCGATGAAGAATTTGAGCAAAAGAAGAAAGTTCTTCAAAACAGGATGAAATAGGTATAGGGTCGCAGGTGTCTTCACATTAAATGTGGCACCTGTGGCTCCAAAACTGACAAGAAGATGAAAAGCAAGTTACTTCTATACATCGCTATTGGCTTTACCTTTGGTATTTTTTTACTACAGCCTTTGCTTATTTCACTGCACATGTACGATATGCAGGGAGACCAGGGAAATTGGTGGGCCTGGCTACTTACTTCCTACCAGCAGGTTGTTGGGTCGTGGGATGTGGATCAGGCGGTTACCAAATTGCTCTTTGGATTGTTAGGTGTTACCCTCGCACTTCTTTTTATGGTCAGACAAAAAATATTTCAGCTTACCGGGAAAAGAGATAAACTGGAGGAGATCAAGGAGCTTATAGCTGCGGGAGAAAACCAGCAGGTAGAATTTAAATCTACTTTGAGGTGGGACTTACACCAATTTAAGCCGAATAAGGCACTGGAAACAGTAGTAGCTAAGACAATAGCCGGATTTATGAATACAAGTGGAGGACATCTGTTCATCGGTATTGATGATGATGGGCAACCATGTGGCTTACAGGAAGATTATGCCACGCTAAAAAAACCTGGCAGAGATGGTTTTGAGCAATACATTATGGAACTAATATCCAATAAGCTGGGAACAAATTTATGTACGTTGGTAGCCGTTTCTTTTTACAAGATCGAGGCATATGATTTCTGCCATCTCGCTATCAAAAGGGCCGGTTCCCCGGTTTATCTTCATGATAACGACCGTTCTCATTTTTTTGTTCGCACGGGCAACGGTACACGTGAGTTGGATATACCTGAGGCACTCAATTATATAGAAGAAAATTTAAATGGTCGTTAATGATGAAAATCAAGTGGTTTATACTTCTGCTAATTGCCTTCAACTCCTCTGTGGTTAAAGGTCAAACGCTTTACAGGACTACTGAAGGGCATATTGTAATGGTTGCTGAAGTAGATGACGAGCAGGTGATTGCTGAAAGTCATCAACTGTTGATTCAACTGGACTATGACACAAAAGAAATTTCAGGTAAGCTTAACCTGAAAAGCCTGGATGTTGGTAACGGTTTTTTAAGCGAACAGATAAGCCAGCTTGCAAACGATGAATCAATAATCACTTTTTCCGGGAGGATTCCGGTGGATAATTTTATTAGCCAGCCTCATTCGCCTATATCGTTTAACTGGCCTATTAAAATTATAGCAGGTGAACGGGAGTTTCAGGTAGTAATGAATGCCACGCTCAAGCATTTTAATGGTGGAGAATCCATTGCATGTTTGCTAAGTGCTACGGGAGATTTATCTACAAAAGAGGTTGGTTTGGCGTCCTTCATTCCGGGGGTTAGTGAGGTATTAAAAGTGCAGTTTACACAAGTGATACTTAGAAAAAACACATTATGAGCGCAATAAAAGAATTAGAAGAAACTCTTGTAATGCATAAGATAAAACCAACAGCCATGCGGCTGCTGGTGCTGGAGTATCTGCTGGATCGGGAGATAGCAGTAAGCCTTACTGATTTATACAGAGACTTTGTGAAATCAGACAGAACAACCATTTACAGAACCTTAAAGGCTTTTCAGGATAATGGTTTGGTGCATAGCATTGATGATGGTACCGGTGTGCCCAAGTATGCTTTATGTGAAGATGGTTGTAAATGTGAAATAGAAAGAGACCTGCATCTGCATTTTCATTGCAGAATTTGTGAGAAAACTAAATGCCTTACCAGTTACAAAATTCCTGAAATTGTCCTTCCGCCTAATCATGAGGCCGAAGAAGCCAATCTGGTGGTAAAGGGCATTTGTCCACAGTGCAAAAAGGAAATAATTAAATAAAAAGAAATGCTGCTCAACAAACGGATATCCATACTTGACTTTATCAAAACCATTAAGGTTGATATAGTACTTATCTCCTCGTATGCGGTTGTGGTAGGCATTTTCGATCAATACGGATTTCTTGACAAAATTTCGGTTCCTATTAGTGTTACTGCTGTTTTTGGTACTGCAGTAGCCTTGCTGTTGGGATTTCGAACCAATCAAGCCTATGAGCGATGGTGGGAAGCTCGCATTATTTGGGGTGCTATAGTCAACGATTCCCGAACACTGGTTAGGCAGTGTGTTTCATTTTTTGAAAGAAGCAACGATAGCTATGAAGCCCTGGTTGGGGAAATGGCCAATCGTCAGATCATTTGGTGCTATGCACTCGGAGAATCACTAAGAAAACTACCTTTTTCCCACAGGGTCATTAAATATAAAGAATCCAATAAGACCGAAGCTTTTAATATTCCAAATGCTTTATTGTCACAGCATTCTGAAACCTTATTGGTGGCAAAAGAAAAAGGTATGGTCAATGATTTTCAGCAGGTGCAAATCGATAGCACCATCGCCAGATTATGTGATTCTATGGGCAAATGCGAACGCATAAAAAACACGGTTTTCCCCAAAGCACATAGCCTGTTGATCCATTTGATCATTTATGTGTTTGCCACCATGCTGCCGTTTGGCTTATCAGATGAATACCTGGCAGTAGAAATAGGCCTGACTATTGGTATACCGATCATTTTTATTGCCATCGAAAAAACCTCTATTCTCATGCAGGATCCTTTTGAGAACCAGCCTTTGGACACGCCCATGACAGACCTGGCGGAAACGATAGAAATAAACATCAGGCAAATGATTGGAGAAACGGATGTTCCTGAAAAGAAAAAACCGACAGACTATTATGTTTTATAACACAAAATATTAACAATGGATTTTCAAGCTGAAATAACGCTCATACCCAGACTACTTGTTGCCCTGGTACTTGGTGTTTTGATAGGACTCGACAGGGAAATTGACGGGCATGCCGCAGGAATCAGAACGTATGCTGCCGTTTGCCTGGGCGCAACCTTGATAACGATTATCAACGCCCATATTGAAGTGGCGGATCAGACCCGCATTGTTGCCAATATTGTTTCAGGCATTGGCTTTCTGGGTGCCGGAATCATTTTCAAAGATGGATCCAAAAATTTCATTTCAGGTTTGACAACCGCAGCTACTATTTGGGCCACTGCTGCTGTAGGAATTGCTATTGGATATGGCATGTACCTTATCGGGAGTGTCACATCCGCCTTGCTTATTCTATTATTGATTTCATATCATTTCCCTTTTTTAAAAAAGAAAAATATCAGAACATGAAAAAACTACAAATAAAAATACCATTACTCCTGCCCGAAGTACCGGATGAAAAAGATCAATGTGTACAAAAACTTATTCAACAACTTGAGAATAAAGAAGGCCTTGAGAAAGTACATGTAGCAGATAAAACAGATAATGGCGTACCCCAGCTATGCTTTCACTACGACCCGGAGTTGATCTCCATAGACCGTATCCAGTCGCTGGCAGAGCAAGCAGGGGCGGAAATCACGCAAAAATTTGGACACAAACTCATAGAAGTAGAAGGTATTCGCCACACCCGCCATGCCCGTCATATAGAGCGTGTCCTTCGGGCTATAGCCGGCATAATAGAGGCCTCCGTATCGGCATCCGGCATGGTGCGGGTAGAGTATGATACGGCCAAAGTGGATGAGGCGAAAATCATGAAAGCACTGAGAAAAGAGGGACTTGATATACCGTATACCCAGGTAAGTGCCGAACGATTTCTTGAGAAAGTAGAAGAAACTAAAAAAGACGATGATCAAAAAGAAGGTAAAAAGAAACATGACCATGAGGAAGGTGAAGATCATGAACATTCGCATGGCGGCATTTTCGGTAAAAATACGGAGCTGATTTTTTCCATTATCTGTGGAGCATTGCTCGGAATTGGCTTTGGATTGTCATATGTAGAAGCTGTGCCTTCCTGGGTGAGCCTCGCATTATATATCGGGGCATATTTCTTTGGCGGCTATTTTACAGCCAAAGAAGCCATTCAAACAGTGGCCAAAGGCGGCTTTGAAATTGACTTTCTCATGCTGGTAGCGGCCATTGGTGCAGCAATTTTAGGCGAATGGGCCGAAGGTGCTTTGCTATTGTTCCTATTTAGTATGGGGCATGCATTGGAACACTATGCCATGAACAAGGCCCGTAAATCCATTGCTGCTTTGGCAGAGCTCGCTCCTAAAACGGCATTGCTTAAGAGAAATGGTAAGACCGAAGAAGTCGGTATTGAGGAACTAAGCATAGGCGACATCATTGTGGTGAAGCCCAATAGCAAAATCTCAGCAGATGGCGTGATTGTCAGTGGTACAAGTAGTGTTAATCAGGCTCCTATCACCGGAGAAAGTGTGCCTGTAGATAAAGAACCTGTAGATAATCCCGATAAAGACTGGTCGGAGGAAAAAAATATCAAAGACGAGAACCGTGCCTTTTCGGGTACCATCAATGGCAATAATACGCTTGAAATCAAAGTGATTAAAGTCGCAAAGGACTCTACACTTTCCCGCCTGGTGAAACTGGTCAATGAAGCCCAGACCCAGAAATCACCTACGCAGCAGCTCACTGATAAATTTGAGAAATATTTCGTACCGGCTGTATTGATTTTAGTTGTTATACTGAATTTCGCATTTCTGGTACTGGACGAAACCTTTAGTGAAAGCTTCTACCGTGCGATGGCCGTATTGGTGGCTGCCAGCCCTTGCGCTTTGGCCATAGCCACACCCAGTGCGGTGCTGAGCGGGGTAGCCCGGGCAGCCAAAGGCGGGGTGCTGATCAAAGGAGGCCGACCGTTGGAAGATTTAGGCGTACTTACCGCCCTTGCTTTTGACAAAACCGGAACACTAACAGAAGGTAAGCCCAAGCTCACTAAAGTAGTTGCTTTAGGCGATGTAAACGAGGACGAGCTGTTGAAAATAGCAGTAGCCGTAGAAAACCTCAGTGACCATCCTCTGGCCAAAGCTGTGGTGCGGGATGGGAAAGAGCGATTGGATGGGGCTGATATTCCGGAAGCAAAAGACCTGGAAGCGGTGCTTGGTAAGGGGATCAAAGCCTCCCTGGGTGATGACAAAGTGTACATCGGCAACCTGGACCTGTTTGAATCACTGGACGACAAAAAGCCATCCAAGGAAACAGAAGTAAAAGTAAAGTCACTGGAATCAGAGGGCAATACCACCATGCTGATCCGTCAGAATGACGACTACATTGGCATTATAGCCCTGATGGATACCCCCAGAAAGGAAGCTAAAAATACCCTTGAGCAACTCAAGAAGATGGGTATTAAGCGCATGATCATGCTTACGGGTGATAACCAGAAAGTAGCCGATGCAGTAGCCAAAGAGATTGGCCTTACGGATGCCTGGGGTAGTTTGCTGCCAGAAGAAAAGGTAGAAGCCATTAAAAAGCTCAGGGAA
The DNA here is from genome assembly GCF_002336325.1 of Roseivirga sp. UBA1976. Lineage (NCBI taxonomy): Bacteria > Pseudomonadati > Bacteroidota > Cytophagia > Cytophagales > Roseivirgaceae > Roseivirga > Roseivirga sp. UBA1976. Next base: position 30,874 of record NZ_DDDQ01000163.1, read on the forward strand.
AAAGAATCCAAAGTAGCTATGGTGGGCGATGGCGTGAATGATGCACCAGCCATGGCCAATAGCACCGTAGGTATTGCCATGGGAGCAGCAGGTAGTGATGTAGCCCTGGAAACAGCCGATATAGCCCTGATGGCCGACAAGCTGGAAACCTTGCCTTTTGCTATCGGTTTGAGTAGAAAGGCCAAAAGCATTATCAGGCAAAACTTGTGGGTGAGTTTGGGGATAGTGGCATTATTGATCCCCTCAACCATTTTCGGACTGGCCAATATTGGTATTGCCGTGCTTATTCATGAAGGCTCTACGCTGGTGGTGGTGTTTAATGCGTTGAGGTTGTTAGCGTATAAGAAATAGAAATTTAAAAGTTGGCACTGGGCAGTTGCCAAAAAGAAAACAGTTGGCGAGTAAGCTGCTGGCGTGCTGATTTAATGGCTGGATAGTAAAGGACTGACCTGGCGATTAGAGGGGATAGTTTTCGTCTTTGTGATGCGAGGGCTGTAAAAATTTTGAAATTGGCTAAATGAAAAGTAAAAGAAATCCCAATGCAATATCTGAAAAAGGGTTAAAAACCACCCTGACTGGTATTGTTGGAAGTGCACTATTGGCTATTGTAAAAGCATTGGGAGGCATTTTCGGCCATTCCTATGCCCTGATTGCGGATGCCATAGAATCCGAAGCAGATGTCTTTACCTCTACCATGCTGTGGGTTGGCTTGAAGTGGTCGGCAAAGCCCGCTGACGAAAATCACCCCTATGGTCATGGAAAAGCCGAAGCGTTAATTGCTTTGGTCATTCCCTGGCATTGGTAATAGCTACTTGTATTGTCATCTGGGATAGCTGGCTGCACATTATAAAACCGCACAAAACCCGGCTCCTTATACACTTATCATCTTGGTGGTGGTAATAATGACTAAAGAACTTTTGTACCGCTATTTACCGAAAATGAGAACTGAAATCAATAGCCGTGCAATAAAAGCAGATGCCTTTCTCCACAGAAGTGATGCCATCACTTCTGCGGCTGCCTTCATAGGGATTTCCATTGCAGTGATTGGCGGAGAGGGTTATGAAGTAGCTGATGACTTTGCTGCCCTCTTAGCAGGTGGGTTCGTCATTTACAATGCTTATGGCATTGCTCGTCCCGCTACTGGTGAACTGTTAGATGAAGCCCTGGAGCCTGGACTTCAGGAGGAAATCGCTAGGATTGAAGAGAACGTAAATGCTGTGCAGCACGAATAAAAGTGCCATTCCCGGAAAATGGTCACTGGCTACCATGTTGATTTACATATCTGGATCAATGGTGAATTGACGGTAAAACATGTCCATGATATAGCCCATGAAATAAAGGACAAAATAATGAAAAAGTACCTCGTGTATTGAATGTACATATTCATGTGGAGCCAAATTCATCGCAAAAAGAAAGTTGGAATGATCAAAGAACTCGAAAATAAACTCAAGGAGAAGGACATCCGGCCAACAGCCATGCGGCTGTTGGTGCTGGAAGCCCTGACCATTCAGGAGGCAGCCATCAGCCTTTCTGACCTGGAAAAAGCATTTGAAAAGTCAGACAGGGTTACACTATTCCGCACCCTGAAGACCTTTCAGGAAAAGGGACTGGTGCACAGTATAGATGACGGTACCGGAGCACCTAAATACGCCTTATGCGAAGAGGGATGTGAATGCAATATTGAACGGGATTTGCATGTGCATTTCCATTGCCGGGTGTGCAGCGAGACCTTCTGTTTGCCCAAATACAAAATCCCGGAAATTAATCTACCGACCAACTTCAATGGAGAAGAAGCCAACTTGGTGGTAAAGGGGGTTTGCGGAAAGTGTGCAGGTTGAAAATTGCAATGACTGTGCATTGGGTTTACACGTATTTTCAGGTAAAGCACTTAACGAGATGAGATCCAATACAAACTATTAACAACAATAGAATATGATCGTGATCCTTAAATCAATCAGCATTTTCATACTGGCCGGGTTATGCGAAATAGGCGGTGGATACATGATCTGGCTCACCCTGAAGGAAGGCAAGCCTTGGTGGGTAGGAGCTTTAGGGGGCATCATCCTGGTTGGCTATGGTGTGGTGGCCACCTGGCAGCCGGCTCACTTTGGACGGGTGTATGCAGCTTATGGCGGCATTTTTATCATCATGGCCATTCTATGGGGATGGAAAGTAGATGGTATCGTGCCGGATAAATATGACCTGATCGGAGGAGCTGTTGCCCTCCTCGGGATGCTCATTATCATGTATGCTCCCAGGACTTCTTAAAACTAATACAATGGACGAAAATAAAATCAGTTGCAAGCTCGCTACTCCAGAACTGAGGCAAAGAAAAGCTACAGTGATTGCCTCATTAAAGGAGATGGTATTGGAAAAACAGGAACTAGTCAATGGGTTCATGTACAAGTTTGACGGCTCGGATCAAACACTGGACCTACTCAACGACTTCATCAAAACCGAACGGCTTTGCTGTGACTTTTTCACTTTCAGTCTTACGATTGCTAATCAGGATTCCCCGGTCTGGCTTGAATTAGCAGGCCCGGAAGGCGTAAAGGCATTTATCGAAAACGAGATTGAATTTTAGAATTTAACCAAGGAATCATGACCACCTTGCTCACCGGTACCATCATGCTAAGCCTCCTCCACGGACTGATTCCAAGCCACTGGTTGCCGGTGCTGGCACTGAAAGAAAAGTTTGGCTGGCAAGGTAGCAAGACGGTTCGCATTGCGGCTATGGCAGCTTTTGCTCATTCGCTGAGTACCTTTCTGCTAGGAGTGTTTCTGGGTTTGTTCAGCTTGTCACTTTCTGAAAAGCTGAACAGTTACACCCGTTGGGTCATTCCTGTATTGCTTATCGCCATCGGCTTGTATTTTATAATCCAGCATCATCGCCACCACCACTTTCACATTGCTGAAAATCAAAAACTGGAAAATGCAGGAGCAACACAGGTGGTAACCTTGCTGGTATTCATGATGTTTCTTTCGCCCTGCCTGGAGATTGAAGCCTATTTTCTGATGGCAGGGACGTACGGCTGGCTGATGATCCTGACCGTGGGCTTGCTCTACACCATCGTTTCCGTGTTAGGGATCACCTTTTGGGTGTACCTCGCCCAGAAAGGCCTGCACCGTTTCAACTGGCACAGGCTGGAGCATAATACCGGGCTGGTTTCGGGGTGCATCCTCATTGTCACGGGCATCATTTCCTTTTTCACACATTAAAACAGACAAGCGTATGACTAATACTAACAATATAGACAACAAAGCCTGCTGCAGCACCGACCAGCATCCGGACAAACCAAAAAAGCAGGAGGAAAAAACCTCCTCCAGTTTCCTGCAAACCTGGGGAAGTGGTATTGTAAGCCTTGTCATTCTGCTTGCAGGAATAGCCGCTGATCAATGGGGACAGCCTGCATTTTTCCAGGGATGGATCCGCATAGGCTGGTATGTGCTGGCCTATTTGCCTGTGGGTTGGCCGGTATTGGTCAAAGGCTGGAAGTCCATACTGAAAGGTGATGTGTTCACTGAATTTTTCCTCATGGGCATAGCCACTCTGGGAGCTTTTGCCATAGGCGAATATCCTGAGGCGGTGGCGGTGATGCTTTTCTATGCCATCGGGGAGCTGTTTCAGGATGCAGCAGTGAACAGGGCCAAACGCAACATCAAAGCCCTGCTGGACATACGCCCGGATTCGGCCTCTGTATATAGAAGCGGGCAAATGGTGTCCGTACACCCGGAAGAAGTACAAATTGGGGAAACCATACAGGTGAAACCCGGAGAAAAAGTACCGCTCGATGGGGAAATGATCAGTGAAAAAAGCAGCTTCAACACATCGGCACTAACAGGTGAAAGCAAACCGGCTACCTACAACAAAGGAGAAAATGTGCTGGCCGGAATGGTGAACCTCGACAGGCTGATTGAACTGAAAGTGACTAAGCTGTTCAACGAAAGTTCATTGGCTCGCATTTTGGAGTTGGTGCAGAATGCTACCGCCCGCAAGGCAAAAACCGAGAAGTTCATTCGCAGGTTTGCCCGGGTTTACACGCCCATTGTTACCTTTCTGGCTGTCGGACTTGCCTTCCTGTCCTACTTTTTTGTAGAAAACTATGTGTTTGATGACTGGCTTTATCGAGCGTTGATCTTCCTGGTGATCTCCTGCCCCTGTGCGCTGGTGATCTCCATACCGCTCGGCTATTTCGGAGGGATAGGCGCAGCTTCCCGCAAGGGGATTCTATTCAAAGGCTCCAACTTTCTCGACCTTATGACAAAAGTCAACACTGTGGTATTGGACAAAACCGGCACCCTGACCAAAGGGGTGTTTGAAGTGCAAAAAGCCGTGACCATGGACGGCATCACTACCGACTGGCTAAGTCTGGCGGGAGCCATGGAAAGCAAATCCACCCATCCCATTGCTAAAGCTATTGTGGAATATGCCAAAAAACAGGGCAAAGACATTTCAGAACCCGAACAACAGGAAGAGGTGGCAGGGCATGGACTGAAAGGCAAGGTGAAGGGAAAGCAAGTGTTGGTCGGTAATCAAAAACTGATGGACAAGGAAGGTATCGTAACCTGTGCTGATGCGGCCGGTGAAGTGAATACCGTGATCCATGTGGCTGTAGACGGAAAATACAACGGATACCTGGTGATAGCGGATGAACTCAAAGAGGATGCTGATCAGGCGATAGAAGCAATGCACAAACTAGGGATTCGGGAACTGATCATGCTGTCTGGAGACAAGGACGCTGTGACCCAGCAAGTAGCAAAAACACTTGGCATAGATAAAGCCTATGGCGACTTGCTGCCAGAGCAAAAGGTGGAGAAGGTGGAAGAGTTGAAAAATGACGCCAACCGTGTCATCGCCTTTGTGGGAGATGGCATCAATGATGCCCCCGTATTGGCCTTGGCCGATGTGGGCATGGCCATGGGAGGCCTGGGCAGTGATGCCGCCATCGAGACGGCCGATGTGGTCATCCAGACCGACCAGCCCTCTAAAATTGCCACTGCCATCCAGATTGGCAAACAAACCAAACGGATCGTATGGCAAAATATCAGCCTGGCCTTTGGGGTGAAACTCATTGTGCTGGCACTGGGAGCCGGGGGCCTGGCCACCATGTGGGAAGCTGTCTTTGCCGATGTAGGTGTAGCGCTGTTGGCAATATTGAATGCCGTGAGGATACAGAGAAACTAAGAATACTTTAAGCCATGAAAATAATAAACTCAGTTTTTAAATGTCTGAAATTTATAACCACCTATATGAAGATTTAGAGGACAAGCTTAGAATGATTGATCTGGAAGAGGACAACATTCTCAAAAAATCAGAGCAAAGCTTTCAAATAGCCCTTCGGGCAATTAATCAGTTGAGAGATAACTTGCAACAAAAACCGCTGGTCTCACAAAACGATGAAATCTCGTTTTTTAAGGAGATAAAACCCAAGTTCGTTAGCAAACTCATCTATCACCTCAGCGTGTTCAATATCGAAACCAACAAGCCCAATGGAGGGATCAAGGTTAGACGTAAGTATTATCAAAACGAACTGGACAAGCTCAAACGTTACTTTGATAACAACCTGGAATTTTACCGCTACTACCGCACCCACAGCAACTATCTGGATCACAAATACTTGTCCGTGGCAAGCAAGATATACGGCTTACATTGGATTCCTTCTTTTTTGAAACCGACCCTAACTTTTCTACCAGCCACGATTTCAAGGTTTCTAACATTCTCGCAAATGATTTGCTCAATGTCTATCTGGAAGATGAGTTGAACAAGTTGAGCTTGACAGATTTAAACAACGGGAAATCACAAGTCGAACCGAAGGTGAAAATGACATGGACAGACTCCAAAGTAGCTCTGATTGAGCTGATGTACGCCCTCCATGCCCGTGGGGTTTTTAACCATGGCAGAGCAGACTTGAAAGAAATTTCCAAATGTATGGAAGACACTTTTGGAGTTGATTTAGGACAATACCACCGCACATTTCTCGAAATACGTATCAGAAAGACAGGAAGGACGAAATTCCTCGATTCCCTGCATGAAAGCCTTATCCGCAGAATGGATGAAGCTGATGAGAAATAACGCCATCAATTCATTATATTCAGAGATGGATATTAAACTCGAAACCACCAGGGGCTACTACAACCCCTCATTTTTAAAACTGACTGTAAACGCAGATTGTGATTTATCCAATCTCAATCTGCTAAACAAAGCTCACTTTTCCACTTTTTACCATGAATACATTCATTTTCTTCAAGACTTAACCACCACCTTCGGTGTTACAAATGCTGCAATAATTGCCAATCGCCTTAGGTTCTATAATGAGCAGTTTAGAAATTCCCCAGACCAATTTGTTAAAGTAAAAATCCCTTTGATTGATCAAAATGGAGCCAACTCAAAGTTGAATGCCGAACTACAGAATCTATATCAGGGAACAGGGAATTTGAGAGTTGGAGTTCAAGACCTCCACATTCTTTCCGTAGCTATTTGTGATTCTAACATTTTTCTTCCCGACCCTTTCTCGAAGTATGCTAAGGGGGTTCGTGTCTGTATTGACTTAAATGGATCGACCGAAACTCTTCAATTTGGAGGGATATGTATCCTGGAGAATATTGCTCACATTCTGCAAGAAAAGTTTTTTGGAGAAACCCATCACCCGTCCTGGCCTTATAAAGCAGCAGAATATGTTGCTTTACACATTCATCCTCAGTTTGCCTCTAGTTTGGAAAACGTACTGGCATTGTGTGAAGCATCACTTATGTCAATGCATTCAGGAGAAACTTTTGTTTCAATGCTGGAAATCATGAAGGCACAAAAATACTTGCCTGAAAACGCCAGTGATGTATATGATTTTGTCCTACGCAATGTGTCGGCTGATTCAAAGTCACTGATTGAGATTTTTCAGTTCCAGGCTAAAAAAGCAAAGGAACTATTAGGTGGCTACTTTACTACTGATGTGTACTTGGCTGAAAAAAAATGGTTAGATGAGATTTTATCACAAGGTGAATCAATAAGGCTGAAGAACTTAGGTTTGTTTTTAGAGATGTTTCGCCAACACACTATGCCTTCAGCCAAGTTCATTGAGGTATTCGGCAAATTAGGTACACCGTTCATGATGAATATCAATGGTGATGCTTGGTTTCACCCTCCACAAGCTATCACTCAAGAAAACATCCAACCTGATAGACTTGCCGCCATTATGGAAATATTCAACCTCTTTGAAAATGGAACTAATAAGTGCGATTTGAAGCATTTCTGTATGATCAATGTAAATGTGGATGAAAGATGCAATTGCTCTCCCTGGAAGAGGTGGAACGATTCTCAAGTGTGCGCTTATGGAGCTCTATGGAAAACTTGGGGATTATTTGAAAAAGAGCCTATTTAACAAAAAATCTTTCCCAACTTCGGTTTGTCTTGTGAATAAAACCCACTAAACGGGAACATCTTCGCTGTTCAATCAACATTTGTTAAGATATGGCAGCAGAAACCGACAGGTTCGCGAGCACCTCTGGAAATAAATTATATCGCGAGCAAATTATTACCACGGACGACCTTCGTGAGTTCAAGATCGAACTCCTGAAAGATCTCAAAAGGCTACTCAAAGAACACTCAGGCCAGCCTTCCAAGAAATGGCTGAAGTCCTATGAAGTGCGTAAGCTATTGGGTATTTCACCCGGCACCTTGCAGAACCTGCGGGTGAACGGCACATTGCCTTTTACCAAGATCGGGGGCGTAATCTATTATGACTATACGGACATTCAGTCCATGCTTCAGTCCAACAAGTTTCAGAACCGCTTGAGGTAAAGCACATGGCCGGGCATGAACTACATCAGGCACCTTTCCGCAGTGTTCCAGCAGATGGATGCAGATACCAGGCTCACGCCCTACCACATCAGTTTGTATATGGCCTTGTTCAGACGGTGGAACCTCAACTTTTTCAAAAACCCAATATCCGTGTCCAGAGACGAGCTGATGAGGTTGTCAAAAATTGGTTCGGTGAACACCTACACCAAGTGCCTGAAGGAACTGGACAGCTTTGGCTTTATCCGCTACGAACCGTCATACAATCCGCACCGGGGCAGCCTCATTTACCTGTACAGTTTTGATAAAGGTAGTAATACAGGTGCTGATAATGGAAGTGAAATAGCAGTGAGACCTTATACAAACAATACAAACTCTTTAAACGGTAAAAACGAAACAAACTTGGGTGAGCATTCAAAAAAAATGGAGATCGATTCAAATGATTTGGAAATGAAAAGAAAGTTGAGCTCGCCACAGGCGAACGAAATCCCGGCTGATGTCGGGAAAAAGTTGCGGCAAAAGAAAAAAGAAGTCTCAGGCTATGGTCCGGATATTCCTCCACTAGAAGACCATGTGAAAATCTACTTTGACGAAAAAGGCTATCCGCCCGTGGAGGCCGAGAAGTTTTACAACTACTTCCAGAGCAATGGCTGGCTGGTAGGTGGCCGCTCCAAAATGAAAGACTGGAAAGCAGCCGCCCGCAACTGGATGCTGAACGCTCAAAAATTCAATACCTATGCAAAAGATCAGCGAAACCATCAGCCACGTCCTAAACCCGGAAACCTCCACTCAGGAACCGGCAAGGACTATGGCGAGCCGCTCTAAGTCTCACTCAGAGAGTGTTCGAAGCAACGTCATCCAATTCGACAAATGCCTTGAATTCCTGGAGAAAGCAGGCAAAGAATACATCAGTCCAAAATTCAGGATATGGAAGGAAGACCACTTGATTATATTCAAACTTTTGGTCTACTTCTATCAGGACAAACCCAATGCTGAAAAGCACGGCATTGACCTACACAAAGGCATTTTGCTAACCGGCCCGGTCGGTTGTGGCAAAACTTCCCTGATGACCCTTCTACGGTTTATGTTGGCTCCCAAAGAGCAATACATCATCAAATCCGCTCGTGATATCACTCTGGAATTCATACAGGACGGCTATCCAGTTATCAACAAATATTCTAAGTCAGCCTTTCAGCAAACAGGTGGAGAGCTGGCCCCAAAAGCGTTTTGCTTCGATGATTTAGGTGTAGAATCAAACATCAAATATTATGGAAATGAAACAAATGTGATGGCCGAAATCCTCCTCAGTCGCTACGACATGTTCATTAGCCGGCACATGATCACACACGCCACCACCAACCTTTCTGCCAGTGAGATTGAGAACTGCTATGGCAATCGGGTAAGATCAAGGATGAGGGAGATGATGAACGTAATTGCCTTCGATAAGGAGGCGAAAGATAAGCGGGTATGAACATGTCCCATCGTGGTACATGTGCAGGTTTTCATGTCCTATTCTTAAAGGTTTTGTCTCACGTCCCATCATGGTACATATAACTTGTTTCATGTCCCAATTTTCGTATTTTTGTCTCACGTAATTATAGGAATGAAGAATATTGATCCCTCACAGCCTTTCAATGATTTGCCTCTTTTACCTCCTCCGGTGGAAAAAGTGGAGACTATCGAAATCCTCAAACAGGAGAGTAAAGCAGCGGTTGCCCTTGCTGAGCTGAAGGGATTGGCAAGAACCTTACCCAACCAGGGTATTTTGATCAATGCCATTGTACTCAAAGAAGCACAGGCCAGTTCAGAGGTGGAGAATATTATTACTACACATGACAAGCTCTACCAGGCTTTGGCGGCCAAGTCAATGACAATTGATCCTTCGACAAAGGAAGTCCTACGATACAGGGAAGCCCTGCTCTATGGCTTTGAAGAGATCAAAAAGAAAGGCTTCCTAAACACCAATGGTATTGTCCGGATTCAATCCATATTGGAAGAGAATGAGGCCGGAATTAGACAACTACCTGGTACTTCCCTAAAAAACGATCTGACGGGTAAAACCATCTATACACCACCGGACGATAAAGAAACAATAGTCAGACTGATGAAAAATCTGGAAGACTTTATCAATGATGAACCCGATAGAATGTCTCCCCTGATCAGGATGGCCATACAACACTACCAGTTTGAGAGCATCCATCCATTCTATGATGGAAATGGCCGGACGGGCAGGATTATTAACGTGCTTTACCTCATCCTTCACAATCTGTTGGAAATACCCATGCTGTACCTCAGTGGCTACATTATAGGCCACAAAGGAGCTTACTACAAATTGCTACAAGAGGTGAGGACTAAAGACAATTGGGAAGGTTGGATATTGTTTATGCTTAAGGCCATTGAGGATACTGCGACAAAGGCCATTTCCCAGATCCATGGGATCAACAGCATCTTCAATGAGATTCAGGATAAGGTAAAAAATGAAGCCCCTAAAATCTACTCGAAAGACTTGATCGAACAATTGTTTGTTCACCCCTATACCAAAATAGAATATATCTCTAATGGGCTGGGCGTAGAAAGAAAAGCCGCTTCCAGGTACTTAAAGACTTTGGAATCCATTGGAATCCTAAAACTCGAACCTATCGGGAAAGAGAATATTTTCATCAACCAGCAATTGTACCAACTACTGAAGCAAAGTTAGACCATGGCCAAAGCTCGAAAATCCATACCCCAAAAAACGAAATCTCTTTTACAGCAAGAGATTAACTCCCAGTGCCCAATCTGTGATGATCAGAATGTAGATCATTTTGAAATTCATCATATTGACGAAATTCCCGAAAACAATTCCCCTGACAACCTTTTGATGCTTTGCCCGATTTGCCATTCCAAGATTACAAAAGGTGATATAAGTGAGGAGGAGGTCAAACAAATCAAGACCTATCTTATGATTAAAGCTAAAGGCAAATCCAGTGCAAAGTCATCAAATACCATCAACATCAAAGGCAATGTGTCCAACTCCACGGTAGCCAATTCGATCAGTGCACAGACCATTGTTTATAAATCCCGAAGCAAACCGAAAATGGAATTCGCTGATGGTGCCATTGGTAAAAAAGCGGAATTGAAAAACTATGTGAAGCATCTGATTGATCGATATAACGAATACAAGGAAGGAGATGTTGGCAAATCCAAAATGAATTATGCTGCCATTTGGGGCATCATCAAAAAGGAATTTAAAGCCAGTGCCTACCAAGTCCCAGAAGCCCAGTTTGAGGCTCTTTGTTCCTTCCTTCAGTATCGCATAGACAACACAAAACAAGGCAGGATCAACAGAGGGAAAGGCTTTAAGAACTATTCAACATTTGATGAAATGCCCACGAGAATGGCTTCTCACACAGGGGAATGATTATAAAGGGCATTCTCCCGATGGAAGATCGGGACAGGCTATCTGACCTTAAAAAATCAAATTATAAACACATGAAATCTATGGTGGAGAGTAAGCAGAGCAACCTTGATTGGCTGAAAAAAAGATACCCAATTCGGCCTAAAAAGTGGCATACTGAAAAGGTTCTCAGAATAAATGAAATTGAGAACTATAGGTTCTATTCTCGGAATTCAACAAAGACTTACAGAGGAATCATTAGTCCGCTAGACATAAAAGGTATTCAATACGCCTATGCTTATAACGATGAGAGTGATATTACCTGGATTGACTTATTGAACAATTTGAAAAGGTTTAAGGATATTCG
>NZ_DDDQ01000171.1:0-10111 GCF_002336325.1 Roseivirga sp. UBA1976
AGCCTCTCAACAGCATAAGCGATCCAAAGGTAGTGCCAGTGTCTATGAGATACCGCTAAAGCACAAAGATGGCTCATACAGGTGGGCAATGATTAGCGGAGCTCCCATTTACAATGTAGATGGTTCCATTCGCGGATCCATTGGTATTCACATGGATATTACCAATCGTAAGCTGGCCGAAGAGGAACTTAAAGAAACCAAAGCGAAACTAAGCAAGTACAAAAACGGACTGGAGGCCATTAACTCGGTAACGTCAAACCTGAGCCTTTCTTCCGTTTCGCAAATCGATCAGGGACTTAAAATAGCCACCGAGTACCTGGGCCTAGACCTTGCCATAATTAGTGAAATAAATGGCGCCTCTTATGAGATTAAACAGTTTTACTCCAACACAGACGATACCGGGCTCAACATTGGCGATAAGTTTAAGCTGGGCGATACTTTCTGCGATATAGTCATCAAAAAAGATGACATCCTCTTTATGAAAGATGTGAGCGAGTCTAAGTACTACGATCATCCCTGCCACGAACTTTTTGGTGTAGAGTCTTACATTGGTATTGCCTATCGGGTAAACGGAGAAAAAAGAGGGACTATCAATTTTACCTCTACCAAGGCCCGCAAAGAAGAGTTCGATACCTACGATCTTGAGTTTGTTGAGCTTTTTTCTAAGTGGATGGGATATACGCTCACGCTCATTGAAAATCAGGAAAAACTAGAGGCAGAGCAACGCGCTTTGGCCAGAAAGAATAAAGAATTAGAGCGTAATCAAAAGCACCTGAGTGCTATTAATGGGTTTGTAACCAGCTTGTTATCAGATGACTCCATTCAGGAGATTTCCTGGGAGATCGCAGAGAATGTGATTGAGAAATTCGGTTATGAAGATTGTGTCATTTACTTGAAAAATGATGAATCGGGTAAACTGGATCAGGTGGCCGCTTATGGCGCCAAGCAATCCAAAACCAGAAAAGTTCTAGACCCCATATCCATAGAAATTGGTGAAGGAATTGTAGGTGCTGTTGCTCAAACGGGAATCGCAGAGATTGTGAACGATACCAGCAAAGACGGTCGCTACATTGTAGACGATGCGGTGCGCTTCTCGGAAATTACGGTACCTATTATTGCCGATGGAGAGGTAATTGGAGTTATTGATTCCGAGCACCGGCAGCGTAACTTCTTCAATCAGGAGCATTTGCATACCCTAACCACCATTGCTAACCTGGCTTCTAACCGACTAAAGAATGCCATTGCCAAGAAGAAGCAGGAAAAGGCAGAAAAAGAACTTATTGAGAGCGAACAAAAGCTCAGAAAAATATTACACAACGCCATTGATGCGGTAATTACTATAGATAGAGAAGGAGTTATTACCGAATGGAACAGGCAGGCAGAGTCTATCTTTGGTTTTTCGGCCGATGAGGCTTTAGGAAAAACCCTTTTGGAAACTATTATTCCTCCAATACACCGAGAGGCGCACAAGCGGGGCATGCAGCATTTCTTTAAAACGGGAGAAGGTCCGGTTTTAAATCAGAAAATTGAGATTACTGCTCTCAGAAAAAATGGAGAGGAGTTTCCGGTGGCTATGGCTATTATTCCGGTTGAAAATAAAGGCTACTTTACCTTTACGGCCTTCCTGAGTGATATAACCATACAAAAGCAGGTGCAGGAAGAGATGCAAAAAGCGCTGGAAAAAGAGCGTGAGCTCAATGAACTAAAGTCCAGATTTGTATCCATGACCTCCCACGAGTTTAGAACACCCCTTACTACCATAAAACAGAATGCAGACCTGATCAGCTTTCAGTTAGAAGGCCAGCACCCTGACGATTTCCCTCGATACAAGAAATTTCTCGATCGTATAGATGGCGATTTGAACAGGGTTACCTCTCTAATGAACGACATTCTTATGCTGGGCAAAATTGAGGCAGGCCGCATTAATATGAAGAAATCGTCTACCGACCTGGTGCAATTTGTTGAGCGCCTGGTGAATAAGCATTCCGAAACCGACAGTAAAGGAAGAAAGATTAAGATGGAAGTAGTAGGTGTGCCAAGAGAGGTATCTATAGACTCCTCACTGATGGAACATGTGTTTTCTAATCTGCTTTCCAATGCCCTTAAGTACTCTCCAAATAGTGAGGCTCCTGAGGTTCAGGTGGCTTTTAATGAGCTTAAGAGCGTAAAGGTTTCAATAAAAGACTACGGCATAGGCATTCCACAAAAAGATCTAAAAGGACTATTCGGTTCTTTTTACAGAGCTACCAATGTTAAAAATATTCAAGGTACCGGCCTGGGCTTATCCATTGTAAAAGAGTTCACTGAGCTGCACGGAGGAACCATTACCGTGGATAGCGAAGAGAATAAGGGCTCAGAATTTACAGTTGAATTACCTTTATCTTAGGTGAATTCATGAATTTGCTCATCTGAATTATTAAATTGTTCAAAAAAAGTTAATGAGTCAGTTGAAAATTCTAATTGTAGAAGACGATCCCATGATCGCGGAGAGCGTTCAGGATATTATAGCCGTACTTAATCATGAAGTTCTTGGAGTTGCAGAAAGCGCAGAGACCGCCATTGCTATATGCAATGAGACTGTGCCCGACCTGGCCTTGCTCGATATTCAGATTGGAGGCGATATAGACGGTGTGCAGTTGGCAGAGCTGCTGAATCAGAACTTCGAAATCCCTTTCATCTTTACCACCGCTTTTGCAGACAATGAAACCATTACCAGGGCTAAAGAAAAAGGTCCCTTCGGCTATTTAGTTAAACCCTATGGTGTAAAAGACATCAATGCCGCTATTGAAGTGGCCATGGCCGCTTTCGATCGGTTAAAAAAGGCCGAATCTGCTTCCACTATGTCTAAGGTAATTCAAGATAGTATATACCTGAAAGTGGACTCTAAACTCATTAAGGTAAAGATTGACGATATTCTTTATGTAGAGGCTAAGGGCGACTATGCCTTGTTTAAGACCAAAGAGAAGGGGCACATTGTACACACCACAATGAAGCGGGTAGAAGACCGTCTAACTCCGCATAACTTTGCCAAAGTGCACCGTTCCTATGTCATTAACCTCAGCAAAATAATAGACATTGAAGAGTCTAATTTGCTAATCGACAATAAGGTGATTCCTATTTCACGCTCTAACAAAGAAGCTTTAATTAAGAGACTCAACCTGTTGTAAAGGCAGGTTGGCTCTTTTGGCCTTCTCCCAGGTTACTTTTTGCTGTCCGGTAAAATATTTTTTCCAGCCCAGCACCACACAGTAGTGCATGTAGAGAAAATAGTAGGGAATATACAGGGCTTTGATACGCGTGGGGTTATTTCGCATGAGATAGCCCATGGCCGCCAGTGCATAAATCAGCAAACAGGCAATGGCCGGAATTAGGTAGATGCTATTGGCAATGGCCAAAAAAGGTACAGCCAGGGTAGCTCCCAATAGGGCCAAAGGCATGAGTGTCCAACGCAAAACCCGGTGCGATATGTACTGAAAGCTCAACTTTCCGTATCTCATCAGATTAAGTAGTGGCAGTAGTTTGATGACCGCCTGAATGCCACCGGCAGAAATCCTTACTTTCCTTTTTGTTTCTTCTTCCATATTGGCCGAGCCCGTTTCCAGGGCCAGTGCTTTTGGTTCATAGGCAACCTTATATCCTTTAGCAGCCAAAGTCATGGTAAGTACAAAATCTTCGATCAACGTATTGGTATCTATAGGTTCGTAGAGGTGCGTTCTAATGGCAAATAACTCTCCGGCCGAACCAACCAGCGAATTCCATTCAGCATCCTTCTTTTTTAGGTAAGACTCATATTTCCAATAGAAACCTTCACCGGAGCTACTTGCCCCATCGGCTTTTTGGCTCAGTACTGTTTTTTCTCCTGAAACAGCCGCTACCCTGTTGTTCTGGAAATGCTTTACCAATTCCCTTAGTCCTTGTGCATTAATCATCACGTTGGCGTCAGAGAAAATGGTAATAGGGGTGTCAATTGTAGGCATTACACGATTAACAGCTGCAATTTTGCCGGCTCGTTGTGGTGTATAATGCAGGGTAATAGAAGGGTGTTGTTCAATTAAGTGATTGGTATTGTCTGTAGAACCATCTGTAACCATGGCAATGTGTAACTTCTCCTTGGGGTAGTCTAGTGCCAGACAGTTGCTGATCTTTTCATCAATAATATCTTCTTCGTTATAAGCTGCAACCAATAAGGTAACATGCGGAAGGTCTTCATCTTCCAAAGCAACCGGTGTGTCGCTTGCTTTAAACTTGGCCAGTACACTAATTACTATGCCATAGCCAATAAAGACATAGAAGATGATGAAAATGCTGATCCAAAAAAGAATTTCCATGGTCGTGGTTTTTCTTTGAATTAGCTCAATTTCAGTGAATTGGGAGGGGAGATTTCGATGAATGAACGGAATCCTTCGATGAGTTGCTTAGAGCGGTCTGAAACCAAAGCGCTTGTGCAATAGCCCATCGGTCCAGGCTTTGGAAAAGGCGCTCAGGTGAGCCCATTCTCTGGAGAGAAGCGAGCGGACAAGTTGCTTTGGGGTAGAAAGAAACATGAAGAAAAGCATGAAGAGCGTCCAGTTTTTAAAACCGTTTCTTCGCATAAAATGCAACCTGTTTCGGGTTTGGTAATAGAGTTTTAACGGACTGTTTTTACCCGTGCTTATCGACTCTTTGTGTAGCACATGCACCGTAGGGTCAACCAGTAGCTCAAAACCATGAGAACGTATAATTCGAGACCACTCCAACTCTTCATAGTACAGAAAGAATTCTTCGGGCATAAGCCCGCATTGGTCTACCACAGATCTTCGGAGCATAACAGCCGCTCCATGGAAGTATGGGGTACAGTAGGGGTAGCTCGACTTAGCTTTTCTCACCAGCTCATTGCGACCGGTAATAGGATTGATCTCTGTGAAGCCCGCAAACTGAATCTGGTCGGGGTGATCGTAATATTTTAAAATAGGAGAGACAGCCCCTACATGATCGTCTTCAAAATGGGTTAGCAGAGATTCTATGAGGCCATTGTCTAGTTCCGTATCGTTGTTCACCAAAAATAGAAACTCGCCTGTTGCTGCTTGAATACCCAAATTATTACCTCCGGCAAAACCAATATTTTCCGATGAGTTGATGACCCTCACATTGGGTAATACCGATTGATATAAAGATGTATCGTCTCCCGACTGACCATTGTCTACCACAATAACTTCTAGCGCATTGTAGGCCAATTTGCCAATGGATTCGAGCAGTTCGCAGGTTACCTGCGCCTGCTTGTAGTTTACGGTGATTATAGAGACTAAGGCTGACATGATGGTTCTTTTATTCCGATTACCTGAATAGCATTTCCCCAGGAATTGCCGTGTACCAGGCGATCTATTTTGATACATAGTTTAGCAAATGGCAAGCTCAAAACCTGACCGAGCAGGCCTGCTTTCTTGCCCAGATAGGCTGCTTCCCAACCCAGGCGTGAGAACCAACCGTCAGAGTACGAGCCGTGTACCACACGAAAACCCTCACCAATGAATCGTTTCCAGAGGTCTTCCAGATTATATACTTGGCCAACGTGCTCTTCTTCGAGCCACTCATGGTGCTCTTCAAAGTATCGCTCGGGCAATAGGGTTCGTTGGTGTTTATTAGGAATTTTCACCATAAAGTAGCCTCCGGGCTTTAGCCTGTCATAAGCTGCTTTAAAAGGCATTTCTTTCGGAGTGATATGCTCGAAAACATCGATAGAAAATATGAAGTCGAACTCTCTTTCTTCCAATTGTTCCGTGTAGGTACAATGTGTGGTAATGTTGTTTGTTCCACTAGCTTTTATGGCTTCGTTGAGTGTGGCAATGCGCTCCTTGTCTACATCGAGGCTATGAATTTTAGCCTTGGGAAGAGCTTTGGCCAGACTAAAGCTATACTCACCATAGCCGGCACCCAAATCTAGTATTTTAGCATTTTGAGGCAGGTCTATGTGTTTCATTAGTTTCTTGAAAATGGTAAACCGCGCATAGTTGCCCACGTTGGTATAGCCAAAGACCGATTTAAACAGCCTGGCTAGTTTGGGTTTGCTTTTCATGCGTTCGCTGGTGAATATCTGCGATGTACCAAAGGTTAGCTCCATTTCTTCAAAGCATTTAGATGTGTTAATGATTTGGCTGCCACAACAAACTCTTTGATAGGGTGTATGGCAAGCGTTTTTTTAATGTTTAACTGACCTATAATGATGGTTATGATAACACTGGAAGCGGTGGCCGTAGCTGCTCCCTGTACACCAAAAGCAGGAATCAGCAACCAATTCATTACTACGTTGACCGCCAGGCTAAAAACCAGCATCAGAAAATTTACTCTTGGTTTACCAACGGCATCCAGCGTAAGGCCAAAAACGCGGCCCCACGGTTTAAATAGTGTAGCGGTTGCCAGAATGATTATTATACCCGAGGCTGAAAGATAACTTTCTGATCCTATGATGGTTATTATGGTTTTATTAAAGAGTAGCACAATAAGTGTAGTCGGTAGTATAAAGGCTAATAACCACAGAATAGAGTTGCCGTAGGTTTTTTTAAGATGAATGCCTCCCGACTGAAGATAACTGGCTGCAATTTTAGGATAAATGACTTGTGAAATGGCCTGCAGGGGGAGTTCGGCATAACCTATTATTTTGTTGGCAAAATGGAAAATTGCTACGGCTGTAGGATCCATAAAGTAGTTAATCATGAGTAAGTCTACCCGCTGAAAAAGCAGTGAGAGCAGATTAGTACCAGAGGAGTATTTGCCGAAGTGAATAAGCTCCATGGCCGTACTCTTTAGTGGCCTTACCAGCCTAAACTCGCCTTGAACAACAGCTAGTATGGTTACCGGCAACACCGAAAGAAACATTATGTCTATCAGTCGGGTGAGGCTGGGTTGTCCGGCTACTATCAACTGAGCAGACAGTACCGCTATAAAGGAAATAAGGTAGATGAAGTTGGTGATAAAGTACTTCTTAAACTTTTGCTGTGCCTGGTTTACTGAATTGAGAAATTGTATGGTAGCTAGTACCAACAAGGCTTTAAACCCATTGATATACAGTATACTAAGCTCAGGAGCCGACCACAGAGAGAAAACCACCAGAAAAAGGCTGGTGAGAGCTACTATGGCATAGTTGAGCAAGAGGCTTGTACTTTTAATCTCCCGATTGTCGGGCTGCCGGATGATAAGCCGAGCCAGTCCGTTTTGGGTAAAGCCTTGCCTTAAGCCATCTAGTATGGACACTGTGGTAATGAATATAGCCCAGTGGCCGAAAGAGGCCTGGTCGTAGCGTTTGGCCAGGTAGAGAAACAGAATAAAGTTGCTAAGCAGAAAGGAGATTTGTCCTGCAAAGGAATAGAAAGTTCTGCCCAAATCTTGTTTTAACGATTTCATTGGGCAATGCTTCGGTAGAGGGTTTCTGTTCTTTCGGCAATTTTTTCCCAGGTAAAGCGGGCTTTAACCCTTGTACGTCCTTTAATGCCCATGGCTTTGGCAAGCTCCCGGTTTTCGGCCATATAATTCATGGCCTCAATAAAGGCTTTAGGGTTATGATCAGGACAGAGTATGCCGTTTTCTCCATTTTCTATGGTTTCACGAATGGCCGGCAGATCTGAGGCTATTACGGGTATAGACTCCGAGTTGGCCTCAAGCAATACAATGCCCTGTGTTTCATATTGACTAGGTAAAATCAGCGCGGTGTAATAGGGGAGTACTTCATGAATTTTATCATTGCTGTACTCCCCGAGCAGTCTGACTCTACTTTCTAACTTCTTGGATTTAATAATTTGCTCTATGCGCACACACTCGCTGCCATTGCCAATAATGTCCAGTTGCACATGGTCTGCGGCCTGGTCCATCACTTCCACAATTTTGCTAATGCCTTTTACAGGATGTAGTCTGCCCACAAAGAGAAACTTAGCCACTCCGGCCAGATCGCTTTTGGAGTCTGACCACTGACTGCTCACGCCATTGGTAATCACGTTGATTGATTTTCCCGTAGGTCTGCGTTCATAGATTTCTTGCTTTAAGGCCTCGCTAACAGCTACCAATCCAGCTGCGCTGTTGTAAAGCCTTTTTTCCATTCTTCGGGTGAAGGTATGGTGTAACTGGTGGTTGATGTGATACCACTTCTTGCCTTTGTTTTCTATATCGATGAGGCCATGTACAGTGTTCACGAGCCTATGATGAATCTTAGAATAGAAACTTAGCAGGTAGCCGCTTCGGCCCTGAGCGTGAATGATATCGAACTTCATGTGGTTTTTTCTAACCCAATGAAGAACCGACCAGTTGAATGACAGCTCTTCGGCTATCAACGAAATTGGTTTTATGTATCGGCCGGGAAAGTAAGGCACCTCAATAATCCGGATGCCTTCTTTTTCCGCAACCTTGGTTCTCTTCCGAAAGCTTCCACCGTTCAGAATAGACACCTGGTGTCCTTTGCTTGCAAGGCTTCTGGCCAGCTCCCAGGTGTGGGTTTGAATACCCCCTTTAAACTGCCAGGGAAGTGTCTTGCAGATGAGTAGTATATGAAGGGTGGAATGTGCTTTCATCTTAATGGTTGTTTTTCTTGTCTTTGAGACCGTCCAGTTTGTCTTTCACAACTGTCTTCTCGTGTTTTTTAGCTAGGTTAATGGCGTAAATCATGGCTAGAATTGCAATTGGCAATACGGCCGGCCAGGGCATTCCTTGAAAAATCATAGTTCTAAAATTTGGTGTTCAGTGTGAATGAATTCCTTTTTGGATTTCTGCATAAGTAAAAGAGCCTTGAAAGCTGCCCAGCCAATTTTGGGAAGGCTGAACGCGATGCGAAAAGACTCTCTGAGAAGTGCTTGAGTAGGAAGCACCAACAGGTAAGCTATAATAAGGGCTAGCAGTGCTCCGGTGCTGGCTACAAAAAGCACCTGGCTTTTTAATAGCAGTCCGGTAAGTGCAAACAAAGTGATGGCAAAGGGAGCTACCGCACGCGGGGGTAGCGCCAACTGCATAACTTTATGGAAAAAGTCGAAGTTGCCCTTTGCCAGTTGCACCATGCTCTCCCTAATCGATCTCTTGAAATAGGTGTACTGAGCCTCGAGCCATCTTCCTCTCTGACGAGTAAAGGCTTCAGTAGATGAAACTTTCTGGTCTAAAACCGAAATCTGCTCAGAGTAATGGATAAACTCACCACCTTTGGTAAGGATAAGCTCCATTTCTTTATCAAAGCCGCCAATGGCCTTGCACTGAGCTATTACTGTGTCGAACAAGCTATAGTCGAATACCATAGCCGAACCGGATAGCTTAGAGGAAAGCCCTAAATTATTAGCTCCCTGGCATAGCATAGCCGTGTTGGCCGTTTCAGACAAGCCGTCCATCAATGCAGTAGAAGTATTGCTGTTGGCTGCTTTACGCAATCCCTGAACAGCTCTCAAACCGGATTTCATCAGGCGATTGGCTTTGAATAAGAAGCCTCTTTCCATCACATTGTCCGCATCGAGTACTACCACGGCATCATAACCGTTTTTGTAGTGGTTCATGGCGCTCTGCAGCGACTTTACTTTCGTGCTTTTATCGAATGATACTGCGTGAACCTTAGCGCCCATTTGTTCCAGGGCCGTATGAGTTTCCGGTTGCAACTGATCGGCAATTACTACCAGATCGAAGTGCTCTTTGGGATACTCGTATCTGTGTTGGAGGTTCAATTTAACAGTCTGCTGAATTACCTGATCTTCTTTATAAGCAGGTACCAGAATCAGAAACTTGCTCAGGCCCTCTTCTTTAACCACCACTCTTGCAGTCTTAAATGTGCTGGCAATGGCCAGAATGAGTTGGTAAAGGCTAGCTACCACCAGGTAAGCTACTGGAAACGCGATGATGATTTGGGCTAGAGTTTTCATGTTTCGATGTTTATTCAAATCTACCTCCACCAAAGCTCCCTTCCGGAATTATAAGGTGAATGGCAGGAAATCAACGATGAATGAAATGAGTGCTTAGATTAACCTGAGTTCGATGTACGAAAAGAACGTCATGCCGGAAAAACAGGCCTTAAACTATCAAAAAGGGCTGTTTTCTCCGGTATCTCAACAGGGCCTAAATGTGATTGCGGATATTTTCCTTTGCGTATGTGAAGTTTTCAGAGGAAAATTCCGCA